>CANJXD010000316.1 GCA_947478535.1 Acetobacteraceae bacterium | reverse complement strand
CGGTGTGAGGGGCGCTGTCCGGGGCGTGGCCGCGCGCTACGTCCCGGACAGGCTTCGCAGCAGCGCCGCCAGTTCGGGTTCCATCACCAGCGCGGCGGCGGCCTGGAGCGTGAACATCCGCCGTTCACGCTCGGCACTTTCCGGCCAGTCCCGCAACAGCCGGCCGACCTGGAAGCGGAAGACCAGCACCTCACAGGGCAGCAGCACGCCATTCTGCTTGCGCTTGCCATAGGTGTAGCGTCCGAGCGGATCGGGGTCCGCCTCACCCTCCAGCCCCGCTTCCTCGAAGGCTTCGCGCGCGGCGCTGTAATGCGGGGCTTCACCAGGCTCGATCCAGCCCTTCGGCAGCACCCAGCGCCGCGTTTCCCGGCTGGTGACCAGGACGATGCGCTGCGCGCCGGCGGCGCCGAGCAGGGGCAGGGCCGCCGATTGGCGCCGCAACCCGCGCGCCTGCCGGGCAACCCCCGCCATGTCTCCCTCCGGCATCCCGAAACTGGTTCCCCATCGTGGACCCGCGCACATAGCGACGGCGGGCAGCCCATGATCCGACATGGATAACCCTGAGGCGGATGTGAAGAGAAGATTTACGCCTGGGCCAAGTTTGCCCGGATGACTGCCGCACTCATCCAGATATCAGGATGACAGGCCCAGCACTTCCAGCGCATGCGCCCGCAGCTTCACCTTCTGCACCTTGCCGCTCGCGGTCATGCCGATGGCCTCGAAATCCGGAACGATTCGCAGATGGCGCGGCATGCGGAAATTCGCGACCTGCGGCTTCAGCCAGGCCAGCAGCGCCTCCGCTGTCACGCTCTCGCCCTTCCGCAACTGCACGAAGGCGGCGCAGACTTCGCCGAGTCGGGCATCCGGCACGCCGACGATCTGCGCGAGCGCGATGGCGGGATGGGTGGAGAGCACCTCCTCCACCTCGGCGGGCGCGACATTCTCGCCCCCCACACGGATCACGTCCTTGATGCGCCCCACCATGCGCAGCCGCCCATCAGCCGCAAGGGTGCCGAGGTCCCCGGTGCGGAGGAACCCGTCCGGCGTGAAGGCCTTTGCCGAGTTCGCGGGATCATTGAGGTAGCCGCGCATCACGGACCACCCCTTCACCTGGATCTCCCCCGCCACGCCCGTCGGCATGGGCTGGTTCGTCACGGGATCGGCGATGCGGACATCAAGCCCCTCATGCGGCCGGGCACCGCCGGCGATGCGGTCCTCCACCGGGTCCGTGTGATGCGTCATCACGACGTTGGGCGATGCCTCGCTGAGCCCATAGGCCCAGCAGAGATCGCGCACGCCCATGCCCTCGACGATCCGGCGCATCGTCTCCGGCCCCGCCGCCGCCCAGCCGCCGCGGAGGTGGATGCGCGCGGGGTCGTAGGCCGGGTGCGCCATGAGCAGTTGGAAGATGGCGTCATTGCCGGAGGTGACGGTGCAGCGTTCGGCATCCAGCAGCGCCAGCGCCGCACCGGCCTCGAAGGTCGGCGGCGTCACCATCACCGCGCCCGTCACCAGGCAGACCAGCAGCGAGAGCGTCGAGCCCGCGACATGGAAGAAGGGCCGGCAATTGAGGTAGCGATCCGCCTGGCGCACACCGAGCTTCGCCGCGCAGGCGGTGGCGTTGCGCAGCATGTTGTGATGCGTCAGCAGCACGCCCTTCGGATGCGCCGTGGTGCCGGAGGTGTATTGCACGAGCAGCGGGTCATCCGCCGTGACGGCCGCCATCGCATCCGCCAAGGCGGCCTCGGGCGCCTGCGCCGCGCGGAAGACGTCCCAGCTCGCCTCACCGGCGATGACGATGTGGCGCAGTTCGGGAAGGCTGGGCGCCACCTCCCGCACCGCGGCCGCGAAATCGATGCCGAGAAAATTGCCGGCCAGCAGCACCGCCTTGCAGCGGGCGCGGGACAAAGCGAAGGCGATTTCCGGCGCCTTGAAGCGCGTGTTGATCGGCACGGTGATCGCGCCGATCAGCGCCGCGCCATAGAAGCAGGCGACCCAGCGGGCCTCATTGCCCATCAGCAGGCCCACGAAATCCCCCTTGCGGATGCCCATGGCCAGCATGCTGCGGGCAACCCCCCTCGCCTCCGCCCGCAATTCGGCCTGCGACCAGCGCGCATCGGCCGCCACGACGGCTTCCGCGCCGGGGCGCGCCGCCGCATTCGCATCGAGAAAGCCGGTGAGGCGCTGCGACCAGGTCATGCGCCGAACCCCGACATGGTCTTCCGCCATTCGGCGGCGGCCAGGCTCTCCTCGATGGCGAGAAGTTCCGTCGCCAGGGCGCCGCGGGGGTCGCGTTCCAGCCCCTCGTCGATGCAACGCTTGGCCAGCGCCATGCCGGTTTGCGGTGCCTTGAGGATGGTGGCCGTCATCGCCGCCAGCGTTTCCTCCAGCACTTCGGGCGCCAGCAGCCGCGTCACGAAGCCTGCGGCCAGGGCCTCCTCCGCCGTCAGGGTGCGGCCGGTGAACATCATGTCCTTCGCCAGCCGCTTGCCGAGGATGCGCGGCAGCCTTTGCGTCGCACCCACCGTGCCCCACAGCGCCTCCGGCGTGCGGAAGCTGGCCTTGGGTGTGGCAATGATGAGGTCGCAGGCGCCAGCGATTTCCACGCCCGACCCGATGGCCGGCGCTTCCACTACCGCGATGGAGGGCATCGGCAGGCGCTCGATCAGGTCATATGCCAGAAAACCCTTCACGCGGCGCGCGCGGACGGCGTCGTCGCTCATCCCCTGGCGTTCCTTGAGGTCCGCCCCGGCGCAGAACACCACGCCATGGGCGCGGATGACGACGAGCTTCGCGGCTTCCGCCACGGCACGGCGGCAAGCGGTGGCGATGGCTTCCGCCAGCGCCGTGTTCAACGCGTTGCGCGCTGCCGGGCGGTTCAGCGTCAGCGTCACCAGCCCGTCTTCGTTCGTGTAGAGCAGGACGTCGTCGCTCATATCGCGGCTTCCTCTCGCAGGGCGGCGATGCGGGCCGCGTCGTAGCCGATATCGGCCAGGATGAGATCGGTATCGGCGCCCAAGGTGGGCGCGGGTTGCGGCACGGCATCGTCGAAGCCGTCGAAGCGGAACGGCAGGCGCAACGCGGGATGCGTCGCATCACCATGCGCCACCTCCTGCACGCAACCGCGGGCCTGCACATGCGGATCAGCGACGACCTCATCCAGCGCAAGGACAGGGCCGTTCGGCACATCGACAGCATCCAGCGCCGTCACCGCCTCCGCCCGCGTCAGCGCCCCCATCGCCGCGGTCATCGCCGCCATCACCCGGTCCCGCTGCGCGAGGCGCCCGGCATTGGTGCCCAGCGCCGCATCCGCGAGCAATTCCTGCAAGCCGAGCGCGGTGCAGAGTGGCGCCCAATGCTGGTCGCTCGCCGTGATGTGCAGGAACCGCCCGTCGCGGCACCGGAAGCTCGCGGTCGGGACGCGGCCGGGATGTTCGGTGCCGAGGCGCGGCGGCACTTCGCCCAGCGCGAAAAGCCGCGCTGCCGCGATGGTCAGCAGGGCCACTTGCCCGTCCAGCATGCTGAAATCGACATGCGCGCCCTTGCCCGTCGCATCCCGCCCGCGCAGCGCCGCGAGCAGCCCGATCGCGACCCAGAGGCCGGAGGTGAGGTCCGCCACCGGCAGCCCCGGCTTCACCGGCCCGCCGCCGCGCTCGCCCGTCAGCCCCATCAGGCCACCCATGGCCTGGAAGACCGTGTCGTAGCCCTTGCGCTTCGCGTAGCGCCCGGTCTGCCCGAAGCCGGTGCAGGACATGTAGACGAGGCGCGGATTCACCGCCTTCAACCCGGCATAGTCCAGCCCCCGCCGCTTCAGCGCCCCGGTCGGGAAATTCTCCACCAGCGCATCGGCCCGCGCGGCGAGGTCGCGGATGATCTGCCGCCCGCCTTCCTTGCGCATATCGACGGTGATGCTGCGCTTGGCGCGATTGCAGGCGAGGTAGTAGCCGCTGACGCCGAACTCGAAGAAGGGCTCGAAGCTGCGGGTTTCATCCCCCGCGCCGGGCTGTTCCACCTTGATGACCTCGGCGCCCATCTCCGCCAGCAGCATGGTGGCGAAGGGGCAGGCCAGCACGCGGGACAGGTCGAGGATCCGCACCCCCTCCAGCGGCTTCATGCTGCGGCACCGCAAAGCCGGCGCCGGGCCGCCTCGGCTTCCGCGACCAACCGCGCCATCAATTCCTCCGCACCCGGGATATCGTCGATGAGGCCGGCGCTCTGGCCAGCCTCCACCTTGCCGCGGGCAATGTCGCCATCGAGCGCCGCATCCTTCAAGGTCTGGGACTTCACGAGTGTGTCCAGCGCCTCCTTCCCCATGCCGGATCGCTCCGCCGCGTCCACGTCCGCCGAGAAGGCGTTGCGAAGTTGGCGCACCGGCAGGCCGCCGCGGCCGACCAGCGTGGTATCGGCGATGCCCGCCTTCAGCACGGCGTCCTTGTAGGCCGCATGCACCGTCGCTTCCCGCGTCATCAGGAAGCGCGTGCCGAGTTGCGCGCCTTCCGCGCCCAGCGCGAAGGCCGCGCAGATGCCGGCACCGTCCGCGATGCCGCCGGCCGCGATGACGGGAATGCGCACGGCTTTCACCACCGCGCGCACCAGCACCAAGGTCGAGACCTCATGCGGCGGTGGATGGCCACCTGCTTCCCCCCCCACCACGATCAGCGCATCCACCCCCGCGGCTTCCGCCTTCACCGCGTGTTCGGGTGCGGCCACCACATGCAGCCACTTCGCGCCGAGGGCATGGAAGCGTTCGACATGCCCGCGCGGCCCGCCCTGGCTGCCGATCAGCACCGGCACCCGCTCCGCCGCCGCGATGTCCAGGAAATCGGGCGACCGCTTGTTGTACAGCGGCACGTTGACCGCGAAGGGCGCGTTCGTGCCAGCCCGCACGGCGCGGATCGCCGCCACCAGGTCCTCCGGCCGCATCGGCCCGGCCGCGATCACACCCAGCCCGCCGCCCCGGCATACCGCCAGGGCCAGCGCGGGGTTGGAAGACGCCCAACTCATCCCCCCCTGCACGATCGGATGGCGGATGCCGAGCAGGGCCGGCAGGCGCGATTGAAATTCCATGCGATCCATCGGCGCGGCCCCGTATGCTCTTGTGTGTTTGGGCGATATTGGTTGATATTGTCAACCGTCAGGGAAGGAAACGCCAATGTCGCGTCTCACGCGTCGCGCCGCCATATCCTCGGTCGGGGCCGGTGTTGGGCTCGGCCTGTTGCCGCCTGGTGTGCTTGCCCAGGCCCCTTGGCCGAACCGGACGATGCGGCTGATCGTGCCCTTCGCCCCGGGCGGCCCGGTGGAAGTGCCGGCACGCTTCCTGGCGGACCATCTCTCCCGCGCTTTCGGCCAGCCCGTGCTGGTGGAAACCCGCCCCGGCGCCGGCGGCTCGATCGGGGCGCGGGAGGTGGTGCAGACGAATGATCCGCATACCCTGCTGGTCTCCACAAGCGGCGTCGCCATCGCCCCCGCGCTGATGCGCAACCCGGGCTATGACCCACTCGCGGATCTGGTGCCGATCACCGTCATCAGCGACGCGCCGATGGTCATCATGACGCGCCCAGACCACCCGATCCGCGACCTGGCCGACCTCATCGCCCGGGCGAAGGCGCGGCCGGATGCCATCACCTACGGTACCTCCGGCGTCGGCTCCACCACTCATATGGGCGGCGCGGTGTTCAGCGCGCGGGCGGGAATCGAATTGCTGCACATCCCCTATCGCGGCGCCGCCCAGGCGACGACGGCGCTGCTGGCGGGCGATACGGACCTGCTGGTGGCCGGCACGATCGAGGCGCTGCCGCATCTGCGGGATGGCCGCATCCGCGCCATCGCCATCACCAGCGGGGAACGCATCGGCGTGCTGCCCACCGTGCCGAGCATCGCGGAGGCCGTGCCGGGCTTCGATCTCAATATCTGGTATGCGATGTTCGGCCCTCGCGGCACGCCGGCGGAGGTAGTGAGCCGCATCGCCCGCGAAGTCGCCCCCCTGGCCCGCGGCAATGTGCTCGCGACGCGGATGGAGGAAAGCGGCGCCAAGCTGCTGCTGGATGGCCCCGCGCGCCTCGCGGAGCGGATGCGCCTCGAAGTCCCGCTGTGGCGGGAAATCGCGGCGCGCGGGAACATCCGGGCGGAGTAGCGCGCGCTACTGATGCTCCCAGTCATCGAGGCTGTCGGTGTTCGGCGGTGACGTTCCCAGCACATCGCCGGCCGTCGTCACGCCGAGGCCGTTCAGCAGGCGATTGGAATAGTTGAAATAGGCGCAGACCTGGTTCGCCTCCAGGATCTCGCCGTCATTCGCGCCGGCCTCCCGCAACGCCGCGATATCGGCGGCGACCATCCCCTGCGGATCGAGCGTCAGCTTGCGCACGTAGCGCAGCAGCGCGAGTTCCTTGCCGGCGAAGACCCGTTCCGGCTGGGCGGCAGCGAAGGCCTTGTAGATGGCGCCGGCCCGCGCTTCATCGGCCAGCAGCCGCGACAGACCCGCGAAATGGTGCGCGACGGAATAATCGCAGCGGTTCGACAGGCTGGTGTAGACGGCGAGGCATTCGAGGAACCAGACGGGCATCGCATTGCCGGTGTGGTGCAGCACGGATTTATAGAGCGCGCTGTGCCCTTCCATCGTGTGCGGCCGCAGGCTGTGCGCGCGCATCACATTGTCGATCTTCCCGCCCGGCCCCTTCACCCGGTCATACAGCGTGCGGAGATAGCCCTCGCTTTCGTCGTAGGGGACGAGCCGGATCCAGGCCGGATTGTCCGGAGTGTCACTCATGCGGTTCTCCCGTGGTAGCGCCGTTCCAGCCGCGCGGCGGCGGCGGACAGCATGGCGCAGACGATGAAGTAGAAGACGGCGACGGCCAGCCAGGTCTCGAAGACCCGCCCCG
>CANJXD010000315.1 GCA_947478535.1 Acetobacteraceae bacterium | reverse complement strand
GAGAAATTGGTGATGGCATACAGCGCCACCCCCGCCCCGCGCAGTGCCTCCAGGATGGCGACGCTGCCCGGCACCTCGCCCGGGACCATCTCCTGCCAGCGGTCGGAATAGGCGCGGATCAGGGCTTCGTGTTCCGGAAAAAGGGCCACCCGCTCGGCGATGGCATCCGCCCAGGACCGACCGCGATCCTGCTCGAGGTTCCAGGCATAGGGGCAGATCTCGCCCAGGAAGCGCTCCACCGCCGCCTCATCGGGCAGGAGCTTGCGATACAGCAGGCGAGGATCCCACTCGATCAGCACCATCCCGACATCGAACACGACGTTCCGGACCATCCCCACCCCCTGCGAATCGCGCGCCATCCTGCCGGGCTGGGGCCGGTCTGCAACCCCTGCGGGTAGACTATGACTTGCTCCGGCGGGCCGGAGGGCGCAGAAGGCGCCCGCCCCTCTCTACCCTCCCCGGGACGCCCGACCCATGAACGACCGCATTTCCTTCCCCAAGGACAAGATCCGCATCCTGCTGCTGGAAGGCATCGCCGACAGCGCGGTGGACCTGTTCGGTGGCGCGGAATACGCGACCATCCAGCGCGAGAAGAAGGCCCTGGAAGGCCAGGCGCTGATCGATGCGGTGAAGGGGGTGCATATCCTCGGCATCCGGTCCCGCACCGAGGTCACGGAGGAAGTCCTGGCCGCGGCGGACCGCCTGATGGCGATCGGCTGCTTCTGCATCGGCACCAACCAGGTGGATCTGGCCGCCGCGCGCCGCCGCGGCATCGCGGTGTTCAACGCGCCCTTCTCCAACACCCGCAGCGTGGCGGAGCTGACCTTGGCGGAATCGGTGATGCTGATGCGCGGCATCGTCGACAAGTCGAACAGCGCCCATCAGGGTGGTTGGGACAAATCCGCGGCGAATAGCTGGGAGATGCGCGGCAAGACGCTGGGCATCATCGGCTATGGCAATATCGGCAGCCAGCTTTCCGTGCTCGCGGAAGCCTTCGGCATGCGGGTGCTCTACCACGACCACACCGCGAAGCTGCCGCATGGCAATGCCAATCCGGCGGCGAACCTGCAGGAGCTGATGGCGCAGTCCGATGTCGTGACCATCCATGTCCCGGAAACCCCGGAGACGGTGGGCATGATCGGTGCGCGGGAACTCGGCTGGATGAAGCCCTCCGGCATCTTCATCAACAATGCTCGCGGCACCGTCGTCGATGTCGATGCCCTGGCCGCCGCGCTGCGGGAAAAGCGCATCCTCGGCGCAGCACTCGACGTGTTCCCGGAGGAGCCGAAGCGCAACGGAGACCCCTTTATCTCCCCCCTCCAGGGCCTGCCCAACGTGATCCTGACGCCCCATATCGGCGGCAGCACGGCCGAAGCGCAGGACCGCATCGGCCAGGAAGTGGCGCGCAAGCTGGTGGACTACAGCGATACCGGCGCGACAGTCGGTGCCGTGAACATGCCGCAGGTGCAACTGCCCGCGCGCCCCACCGGTGCACGCTGGACGCATCTGCACAGCGACGCGCCCGGCATCCTGTCCCGCATCAACGACAGCTTCGCCAAGCGCGGGCTGAACATCGCGGCGCAGTATCTGCAGACCGATTCCGAACTCGGCTACGTCGTCGTCGAGAGCACGGAAGCGCGGGCGGATGCGGAAGATATCCTGGGCGAACTCCGCGCCCTGCCCGGCACCATCCGCGCCCGCCTCATCTACGAGCGGAAGTAGTCAGGCAGCAGCCTTCGCGCGCATTTCCACGATCTCGCGCGAAAGCTGCTCGACCGGCAACTCCACCTCCACGGCGCCCGCCTGCATCGCCATCTTCGGCATGCCATAGACGATGCAACTTGCCTCGCTCTGCCCCAGCGTGCGCGCGCCGGCCTTGCGCATGGCGAGCAGGCCATCCGCGCCATCGCGCCCCATGCCCGTCAGGATGATGCCGACGGCATTGGCACCGGCGGCCCGCGCCACGGAATGAAACAGCACATCGACCGAAGGACGGTGGCCCGACACTGGCGGGCCATCATGCAGGCGGCAGGCATAATGCGCGCCGGTGCGGACCACTTCGAGGTGCCGCGCGCCGGGGGCGATATAGACGTGGCCCGGCATGATGCGCCGCCCATCCGTCGCCTCGCTGACGGTCATGGCGCATTGCGCGTCCATCCGCTTCGCGAAGGATGAAGTGAAGCCCGCCGGCATGTGCTGGGTGATGACGATGGCCGGGCTCGTCGCCGGCAGCGGCATCAGCAATTGCTGCAAGGTCTCGACGCCGCCGGTGGAAGCGCCGACGGCCACGATACGCCCCGCGGTGGAAAGCCTGGGGTCCACCTCCAGCGGCCGCTTGGGCGCCGTGGGAAGGCTGCGCGCGCGTGGCCGGACGGACGCCGCCACCTTCACCTTCGCCACCAGTTCCGCCCCGAGTTCCGCCATGCCGTTGCGGATATCGATCAGCGGCTTGCCGACATAGTCCACCGCGCCGAGTTCCAGGGCCCGCAGAGCCGCCTCGGCACCTTTCTGCGTCAGCGTCGAGACGACGACGACCGGCATCGGCCGCAGCGCCATCAGCCTCTCGAGAAAGGCCAGGCCATCCATGCGCGGCATCTCGATATCGAGCGTGATGACATCAGGCGACAGCGCCTTGATCTTCTCCCGCGCGATCAACGGATCGGCCGCCGTGCCGACCACCTCGATCGCGGGGTCGGCCTGCAGCAATTCGGTCAGCAACTGGCGGATCAGCGCACTGTCATCCACCACCAGAACCTTGATCGGCATCGCCTTCCCCATCTTGGTCATCAGAACAGTTCAACGCTGCCGGCAATGGGCCGCAACGCCAGGTGGCGCCGCAGCCGGCCTTCATTCTCCGCCACGTCCTGCTGCAATTCGGGCAGCACCCGCACGAAGGCGCGGCCATCGACGGGCTGATAGACAACGCGCCGCGCCTGGTTGCCCCCGAGGTCCGTGATCATCGGCACCATCCCCTCTGCCCGGAGGTAGTCCTGCGCGAAGGCAGCGTTACGTGCACCGATGCTGGCACAGCCCGATCCGACAACGGCACCACCGAACAGCTTCACCTCAAGGCGGGACCGCATCGCCCCGCGCTTCAGCAACTCATTCACCAAGCGCTCCATCGCGAACGTGCCGTAGCGCAGGCTGGCGGAATCCGTGCCCCACTGCGCAGCACCCTTTCCCGGCAGCATGAAGTGGTTCATGCCGCCGACCTTCACCACGGGATCGCGGATGCAGGCCGCGACGCAGGAGCCGAGCACGGTCAGCACCGCCTCCTCCGGATCGGAGCTGACGGTGAACTCACCGGGCCCGATCTTCACCGCCTGGCAGCCGCGGAACGGTCCATCCACCATCGCGCGCACATGCACGGCACCCACGATCGGCTGGGCCAGGCTGCGCGGCGCGTCCCGCAGGCCGGTCATCGCACCCTGCGATAAACCGTACGACCGAGATGGGTGAACCGCTCACTCACCCGATACAACGTCTCCGAATGCCCGACGAACAGATACCCATCAGGCTTCAGCATCTCCGCGAAGCGATCGAACAACACGCGCTGCGTCGGCTTGTCGAAGTAGATGACGACATTGCGGCAAAAGATCGCATCGAATGGCCCACCCATGGGCCAATCGTCCAGCAGGTTGAGCTGCTTGAAGGCAATCATCGCCCGCAACTCCGCGGACATTTCCACCATCGCATCCGGCAGGCGCATCACATCGCGCCGATACTCCTTCGGGATCGCCGCAGCCTTGTCCGCCGTGTATCGCCCCACCTTGCCGTGCGCCACCATGTCGGTGTCGATCTCGGTGGCAAGGATCTTCGCATCCCACTGCGCGAGGTCCGGCATGGCGCGCCGCAGCGTCATCGCGATGGAGTATGGCTCCTCACCCGAGGAACAGCCTGCGGACCAGATGCGCAGCCGCCGGTCGTTGCGTGGCAGCGCCGGAAGCACATCCTGGCCCAGCGTGTCGAAGTGGTGCCCCTCCCGGAAGAAGCCGGTCAGGTTGGTGGTGATCGCATTGATCATCCTGACCCGCTCCGCCTGCCCTTCCGGACCGTCGAGAATATGCCGATAGGCCGTGAAACTGTCGAGGCGGAGCATCCGCAGCCGCCGCCGCAGGCGCCCATAGACCAGGTCTCGCTTCGAGGCCCCGAGCACGATCCCCGAGGCTTCGCGAACCATCACCACGATGGCGGCGAAATCCTCATCGGTCAGCGGAACCTCGCCGAGCGGGCCCATGCTGGCTGCGGCGGCGGACATGGATCAGAACTCCTTCCACTCGTCATCCGCATCGGCGCGCACCTTGACGCGACCCGAAGCGAGGACGGGCTTGCGGGCAGGTGCCGCGGGTTGCGGCTTGCGGGCGACGGGCTTCGCCGCCACCTTCGGGACAGGCGCGGCGACATGCCCATCGTCGAGCACGAAGGCCGCCACCATCTGCGACAGCGCGTCGGTCTGTTCCTCCATGGACTTGGCGGCGGCCGCGGCTTCCTCCACCAGCGCGGAGTTCTGCTGGGTGATCTTGTCCATCTGGGAGATGGCGACGTTCACCTGCTCGATGCCCGTGCTCTGTTCCTGCGAGGCCGCGGAAATCTCCGCCATGATGTCCGTCACGCGCTTCACTGACTGGACGATCTCATCCATCGTCTGGCCGGCGGATCTGACGAGCTTGCTGCCGCTATCCACCTTCTGCACGCTGTCGGAAATCAGCGCCTTGATCTCCTTCGCCGCATTCGCGCTGCGCTGCGCCAAGCTCCGCACTTCCGCCGCCACCACCGCGAAGCCGCGGCCCTGATCACCAGCGCGGGCCGCTTCCACCGCCGCGTTCAGCGCCAGGATGTTGGTCTGGAAGGCGATCTCATCGATCACGCCGATGATGTCGCTGATCTTCCGGCTGGACTGCGTGATGCCATCCATGGTGCGGACCACTTCGGACACCACCATCCCGCCGCGCGTCGCGATCTCGCTGGCGGAGGCCGCCAGTTTGTTCGCCTGCATCGCGTTGTCGGCGTTCTGCTTCACCGTCCCGGTCAACTCCTCCAGGCTCGCGGAGGTTTCCTCCAGGCTGGACGCCTGTTCCTCGGTGCGCTGGGACAGGTCCGTGTTACCCATCGCGATCTCGCGCGACGCGGTGGCGATGGTGCCGCAGCTTTCCGTGATCGCCGAGACGACGGCGGACATC
This sequence comes from Acetobacteraceae bacterium, assembly GCA_947478535.1. Next base: position 1,736 of record CANJXD010000315.1, on the reverse strand, counting down.
GTCTCCAGCATCCCGTTCACGCCAGCGCAGAGATCGCCGATCTCGCCGGTCTTGCCAGTCAGGTCGATGCGCCCCGACAGGTCATTCGCCTGCGCCGCCACGACGATGGCCTGCGTCTCCGCCACCGCGGCGCGCAGCGCCTGTGCAGCCATCACCTGCGCGGTGACATCGGTGGCATACTTCACCACGCGGAAGGCGCGGCCGTTCTGATCCAGGATCGGGTTGTAGCTGGCCTGGATCCAGACATCCTTGCCGCCCTTGCCGATACGCTTGTACTGGCCATCATCGTACTCACCGCGGCCCAACTTCTCCCAGAAGGCGCGGTATTCCGGCGTAGCGCGATAGACGGGATCGACGAACAGCGAATGGTGCTGGCCGCGGATTTCCTCGATCGTGTAGCCCAGCGTCTTGAGAAAGTTGCCGTTGGCACTCAAAACGCGCCCTTCCAGGTCGAACTCGATCACCGCCTGAGACTTGTCGATGGCGGCGAGCTGGCCTTGCTGGGTGCGCAGTTCCGTCACCTCCATCCATTCGAGGATGTTGCCGTTGTAGGTGCCCTGCGCGTCGTAGCTGGCATTCACGTTGAGCGCGAACTTCACCTGGCCGACGCTGATATCGGTGCGGTGCGGCAGGCGCGAGGGGTCCGCCATCATGCGGCGCTGATGGCGCGGATCCTTGTGGAAGGTGTCGATGCACATGCCGATCATCCGCTCCGGCACGAAGTCCGGCCATAGCTTGCGGAAGTCGTTCTCATAGCGCTTCAGCAGCGCCTTAGTCGTCTCGTTCACATGGGTGACGATGAAGTCGCGGTCCACCATCATCACGGCGACGGAGACACGTTCCAGCGCCTGGGAGATCGTCTGGGCAGCCGCGTCCTTCGCAGCGCGCGCCGTCGCATCCGTGACCACCGCAAGCACACGGGCCGGCCGACCTTCCTCGGCGGGAACCGTGGTGCAGACGAGTTCAAGCAGCATCTCTCGCCCTTCGGCGCCACGATGATGCAGGCGCACCGTCGGCGCCTCGGCCCGGCCCAGCCCATCCCGCAGGTCGCGCCAGGCATTGCCAGTGCGCTCGGCCTCGGTCAGAAGGCCCGCATAGGGCTGGCCCTCGATCGATTCCGGCGCCGCCCCGACCAGTGCGGCGAAGCGGGCATTGGCGCTGACGATGGCGCCGTCCGTGCCCAGCGTCACCATCGCCTGGCTGCGTTCCAGCGCCGCCATCGCGGCCTGCATATCGCGCACGGAGGCGCGGCGATCGGTGCCGGAACGGCGATCCGACGTAGTGCCTGGCTGAAAAGCCCTAGCGACGCGGCTCATGAACATGGTCAGTCTCCGACTGGTGCGTTTTGCTGGTCCAGGGAAGCCCGGGTTGAACCCGTAGCAGGCGGTGCGGAGGATCAGCGTGCTCCGACCGTCGAATTGGATTGCACCGGCGCCCGCAGGCACCGGGGCACGTCCAATGAGGTCTTAGAATTCCTTCCAATCCTCATCGGTGGTGACGGCGGTCTTCGGACGGCCGCGCCGCGCCGGATGAGCGGTGGCGGCAGCCTTGCGAGCGCCAGGCTTCACCGTCGCTTTCGGAGCGGCCGCGGCCTGTCCTTCCTCCAACACGAAGGCCGCCACCATCTGCGACAGCGCGTCGGTCTGTTCCTCCATGGACTTGGCGGCGGCCGCGGCTTCCTCCACCAGCGCGGAGTTCTGCTGGGTGATCTTGTCCATCTGGGAGATGGCGACGTT
>CANJXD010000314.1 GCA_947478535.1 Acetobacteraceae bacterium | reverse complement strand
CCAGGCGCTGGACGCCATGCGCGCCCTGAAGCCGGATCTGACGATGCTCGATATCGAGATGCCGGAACTCGATGGCCTCGGCGTCATGCGGCGCTGGGCGCTGGAAGGGCAGGGCGCTGTCGTCATCGTCTCCTCCGCTGCCCGGCCGGGTTCCGCGACGGCGGTGGAGGCGCGGCGCCTTGGTGTCGCCGGCATCGTCGGCAAGCCATCGGGCGCGCTCAGCCCGGACCTCCAGCAGCGCCAGGGGGAGGCGCTGATCCGCACCGCCCGCCGCGCGGCCGGCCTGCCCGTGGAGGCCCCAAGATGAGTCGCCCCACGATGAGCCTGGGGATGGGCGCATGATCGAGGACGAAGCTCTCTGGCAGGAATTTGCCGGCGAATCGGAGGAACACCTCGACGCTCTTGAGCGCATCCTCGCCGGGCAGGTGACGGACCGCCCGGCGGTGGACCGGCTGTTCCGCGCCTTCCATTCGCTGAAGGGCATGTCGGATGCGCTCGGCGCGCCGGGCATGAAGAACGTCGCGCATCGCTGCGAGGACATCCTCGGCCTTGCCCGCAACGGCAAGGTGGCGGTGGAAGGCGCTGTGGTGGATGCGCTGCTGGCCGCCGTCGATACGCTGCGCCGCCAGCGTGCCGTGGTGATCGAACAGCATAAGGATGTGCCCGCGCCGGGTGACCTGCTGGCCCGCCTCGGCGTGCTGGCCGATGGCAATGCCCCACCGGCCCGCCCGCTCGCCGCGCCCAGCGCGGTTCCCTTGGCTGCATCCCCGGCCCCGGCGGCGCCGATGACGGCCAGCGCCGCGCTGCTCGGCGCGCTTGCCTCCCGTACCCTCGATGCCGCGCCGCTGCTGGCCGGGCTCGCCGTGGAACGGCGGCCGGAGGCGCTGCGGGAAGCCGCTGATCTCGCGGAGGCCTCTGGCCTGCTGGGGCTGCACCGCCTGGGCGCCGCCTTCACGCGCCTCGCCGCCAGTGCCGCCGGCCCCTCTGCGCTGCCGGCCATCGGTGCGCTGCGCCGCCTGCTGGCGCTGCTGGAAGCTGAGGCCGGGGAGCCTGCGGGAGCGGCGCGGCTTGCCGGGCCGCCGGGGACGGAATCCGCCGCCCTTGGCCCACGCCTCGCAGCGCTTGCCATGCAGGCGGAAGCCGCGACAGCCGGCGGTGACGCGACCGCCGCCATGGATGCGGCCGAGGAAGCGGCGGAGGTTGCCGCTGCCTACGGCCTCGACGGCCTCGAACACCTGCTGCTGTCGCTTGGCGACCTGGCCGACCGTGCGGCGGACCCGGATGCGGCGGCGACACTCGCCGCGCAGGGCCAGACCATTGCCGAACGCCTGCGCGCGGCCTCTGAAGGTGGCCTGCCCGCGCTGCGCGGGGTGATTGAAGTCGTCACCGCCGCCGAGCAGTCCGACCCGCGCATCCCCGCGGCCTTCGCGCCGCTGCTGGGGGTGGAAGGCGCCCGCCGCCTGATCGCGGCGCTGGAAGGTGGCCGTGCGCTCTATCGCCTCCGCATGGCCACTGGCGTCCCGGCCGAGGCCGAGGCTGCTGTCGCCAACGCCCTGGCCGCGGAAGCGGAGGTGCTGACCAGCCGCACCGTGCTGGACATGGCGCCGCCGCATCTCGACATGCTGCTGGCCGGCCCCCCGGATGCCGAGGCGCTGTCCCGCGCCCTGACGGCGGCCGACCCGGCGCGGCGCGTCATCCTCGACCTGTCTCCGGTCGAGCCCGGCGCCGCCGCCCCGGATGCCGCCGGCCCGGCGCGCGCCGGGCCCGTCACCATGCGCGTGCGGCAGGAGACGATCGACCAGATCATCGGGCTGGAAGCCGAGGTCCGCGCTGCCTCCCTCGCCTTGGCGGAATCGCTGGATGATGGCGGTGGGGGGGAGGCGCTGGCGGCCCTCAGCGCCCTGGAACGCCGCCTGCCGGGTGGGCAGGCGCGGGAACTCGGCCTCGCTCTCGGCAAGCTGCGGCAGATGCATGAATCGCTGGAACGCGCGGAAAATCGCCTCGCTGTCGGCATGCGCCGGCTGGATGACGCGGTGATGGAATTGCGCGTCGTCCCGGTCGGCACGCTGTTCGGCCGCCTGCCGCGCGTGGTGCGTGCCGTCGCCCAGGCCTCCGGTAAGGAAGTGGAATTGCTGCTGGAGGGGGAGGATGTGACGATTGACCGCTCCCTCGTCGAACTGCTGGCCGACCCGTTGCTGCACCTCACGCGCAATGCCGTGGACCATGGGATCGAGCCGCCGGCGCAGCGGGAGGCGCTGGGCAAGCCGCGCCGCGCCATCCTGCGGGTGTCCGCCGCCCGCCGCACCGGGCAGGTGCGGGTGCGGGTCTCGGAGGATGGGCGCGGGATCGATCGCGAAAAGGTGCTCGCCGGTGCCATCGCCCGCGGCCTCGTCTCCGCCGAGCAGGCGCCGCGCCTCTCGGAGGATGAGGTGCATGCCCTGCTGTTCCGGCCGGGATTTTCCACCGCCGAGCAGGTGACGGAGACCTCCGGCCGCGGCGTCGGCCTCGATGTCGTGCAGGACGCGATCCGTCGCGCCGGCGGCACGGTGGAGATCGCGAGCCAGATGGGGCAGGGCACCTCCTTCACCCTCCGCCTGCCGCTGACGGCGGCGGTGCAGCCGGTGCTGCTGGTGGAAATCGGCGGCCATCCCTACGCCCTGCCGGCCGCGAGGGTGGAAGCGGTGCTGGATGCCGGGGCCTCCCCGGGCTGCGAGGTGATGTCGCTCTCCGCCATCCTGGGCTGTGCGGCGACCCCGCCGGCGACCGGCGGCGGCATCGTGATCGTGCGGTCTGGCGGGCGCAGCTTCGGCATCGCGGTGGACCGCGTGCAGCGGCGGACGGACCTGCTGCTGCGCCCGATGCACCCGGCCCTGGCCGTGCTGCCGGGGGTTGGCGGCGTCGGCGTGCTGGGGAATGGGGAGCCGGTGGTGGTGCTGGAACCCGACGGTTTCGCCCCGGAAGCGTCGCTCGGCTGATCGCGGTGTGCCGGGCCTCCTGGACGCTGGCGTCCCATGCGGGTAGGACCAGGGCCACCATGACCACCCGGCCGGATTCCGCGCTGACCCGGTCGATGACAGGAAGGACCTGCCCGTGATTTCCCGACGTCACGCGCTCGGTGCTGGCGGCCTCGCGCTTCTGCTGGCCGCCTGCACCCCGCCGCCGCCGCCCCGCATCGTGCCGGAGGATGGCACGATCGATCTCGTCAGCCTGCTGCGCTCCAAGCCCGAGCATACACGCTATGTGAATGCACTGGTCATCAGCGGCGCCACCGCGCGGATCGGCCGCCAGCACGGCGCCGTGACGCTGTTCGCGCCGACGAATGACACGCTGGCCGGCCTGCCGGCGCCGCTGCTCGCGCTGCTGGACAATCCCCCGGCCCAGCCGACGGAAGCGCAGCGCCAGCAGGTCTCGGCCATCGTCTTCGCGAATGCCGCCTATGGCAGCCTGCGCCTGGCCGACATCACCGTTCGCCGGAACACCGTCGTCACCTGGGACCGCGCGAGCCTGGTGGTGATGACGACCGGGGAACGCAGCGCCACCATGGCCCGCCAGGGTGCGACACCCGTCGCGGCCGGCGCGCCCCGCGCGTCCATCGTGCGTGGCAACGTGCTGGCCAGCGACGGCATCCTGCACGTGACCAATGGCTTCGTGATGCCCTGAACGACAGCCGCCCGCCCCGGAGACGGGGCAGGCGGCCGGTCTGCCTGAAGCCTGTGTCTATCCGCCGTAGCGGAGCGCCAGGGCGGTGATGTCATCCGCCTGCGGCGCGCCATCGGCGAATTCCGCGACGGCCCGCAGCACGGCATCGACCACCGGGCGCGGGTCAAGCCCCGCCCCGGCCAGCGCCGCCATCAGCCGCGGCTGGCCGAAGAAGCCGCCCGAATTGTTCTCGGCTTCGGACACGCCATCGGAATAGCAGAACAGCGATTCCCCCAGCGCGAGGCTGAAGGCGTCCGACCCATAGGGAATGCCCTCCATCACGCCCAACGCCGGCTGGCGGCGGAGTGGGCCGAGCAGGCGCGGCGCGGCACCGCCCAGCACCACCGGCAGGTCATGCCCGGCGACAGCGACGCGGCCTTGGCCGGTCGTGCCATCGATGACACCGACGACGACGGTGACGAAGGTCTGGCTTTCATTGTCGATCGAGAGGTCGTCATTCGTCATGGTCAGGATGTCGCCGGGATCCGGCGCGCCATCGGTCGGTGCCAGGCGCTTCGCCGATGCCCGCATCAGGCCCAGCGTCCGCGCCATGGTCAGCCCCGCCGGCGCCCCCTTGCCGGAAACATCGGCCACCGCGAACAGCATGTGCCGGTCATCGAGGCGCAGGCAGTCATAGAGGTCCCCACCCACCTGCCGCGCCGGGACCATGGAAGCGTGGACGGATAGCTTCCCCGTCGCGGCAGCCAGGAAATCCCGCGGCACCAGCGACAATTGCGCGGCGCGGGCCGATTCGAGTTCCGCCTCCAGCGCCGCGAGTCGCGCATCGGCGAGGTCCCGCAGCCGCTTCTTCTCCAGCACGGCGCCGAGCCGCGCCCGCAGCAGCGGCGGGTCGAAGCTTTTCGGCAGGTAGTCCTCCGCGCCGAGCTCGATGCAGCGGACGATCTTTTCCATCTCCGTCAGCGCGGAGATGACGATGACCGGCGGCGCGGCCCCGCGCGCGGCGTGGAGTTGTTCGAGCACGCCGATGCCGTCGAGATTCGGCATCTCGAGGTCGAGCAGCACCACGTCGAAGCGCTGGCGTTCCAGGGCTGCCAGGCCCTGCACGCCATCTTCCGCCATGGTGACGGTGGTGTAGCCCAGCTCCCCCAGCCGCCGCTTCAGAACGAGGCGGTTGAAGCTGCTGTCGTCAACGACGAGGATCGAGACATCCTCCGCCGCGTTGCCGGCGTCGCTCACCCCTGATGACCCTTTTCCGTTGCGGTATTGTTGCCCTGCGAGCGGTCGGAGGCCATGGCCTCCACCACGCTGCGGGTTTCGGCGGCGAGGCGGGAGAGGTCGATCATCGTCACCGTGATCTCCTCCGCCGCCGTGGCGTTGGATTGGCCGATGCGTGACAGCGTGCTGACGCGCTCGGTGATGGAGGTGACGGTCGCCTGCTGTTCTTCCATCGCCACCGCGATGGCGCCTGCGAGGCGAGCGCTTTCGGTCACCAGCCTTTCGAGCTCATCCATCGACTCGCCCACCGCCGCGGCCGTGCCGCTGCCTTCGCGGGTGCGCCGCCCGGCGACGAGGACGACATCGGCGATCTCCTGCGCGAGGCTTTCGCTGCTGGCGGCCAGGGCGCGAACTTCTTCCGCCACCACGGCGAGGCCGCGGCCATGTTCGCCGGCGCGGGCGGCCTCGATGGCGGCGTTGATGGCCAGGATGTTGGTCTGCGTCGCGATCTTGGCGATGGTGCCGGCGATGCGCGTCACCCGTTCCGTGTCATCCGCCACCGCATCGACCAGCTCGATCAGGCTGCGGAGCTTGACGAGGTTCGCTTCCAGCAGGGCCTTCGATTCATCCGCGCGGTCGCTGCTTTCCTGCGTCGTGCGGCCAACCTCTCGCACGGCGTCCTGGGTCTGGCCGAGGGCTTCCTCCACCTGCCGCAATTCCGCCAACTGCGTCATCGCACCGTCGGAGACTTGGCCGATGGCGTCCGAGGCCTGCGTCGTCGCCACCGCGGTGCGGCGGGCATTCTCCAACGCGGTTTCCGTCAAATTCTTCGCGGCGACCAGGTTGTCCCGGAACACCAGCACGGCGCGCGCCATTTCGCCGACCTGATCGGCGCGCTCGGCGCCCGGCACTTCCGTCTCCACCGCACCGCGGGACAGGCTGACCATGGAGGAGGCAAGCCGCCCCAGCGGCAGTGCCAGCAGGCGCACCAGCACGATCCAGACCAGCAGGCAGCCCACCAGCCCCGCGGCCCCGGCGCCGAGGACGATGGTGCGGGCCTGGCCTTCCAGCTGATGGGCGGCGAAGAGCGAGGCATCGGAACGGCGCTTCACCTCGACCCGCGCGGCGGTTGCGGCGCGGTTGAAGGCGCTGGCGAAGTCCAGCCATTCCTCATGCAGCGGGCCAAATTGCGCGCGCTGGCGGGCGGCGAAGGCGGCGCGGACCTGTTCGGTGAATTCCGGCAGGCGGCGCGCCATATCGACCGTGCCGCCCATGACGATCGGGTCGATATCCGCAGCCAGCAGTCGGTTGACCTCGGAGAAGGCGTTGCTGACGAGTTCGCCGTTGCGGACCATCCGCTGCGCCGTCGGGCTGGGCTGCAACACGCCGGCGATGACGCTGGCGAAGGCGGAGGAGAAATCCGCGACATGCAGCGCGAGTTCGTCCACCGCCGAGTCGGCTTCCCGGTCCCGCCCGCCGAGTTGTTCGATGATGACGACCTGGCGGGAGATGACGACCAGCGCGGCGCCGGACAGCAGCCCCACCACGATCAGCATCAACAGGGTGATCAGCCCCGCCCGAACGCTGATCTGGCCGAGCCATCCGCCGAGGCCGCCCGCGCGCTGGGGCCTGGGCGGCGGCGCAGCGCCGCCCGCCGCGCCCCCGCTGGCCTCGCCTTCCAGCGCCGGGCCGCGCCAGCCACCACCACGCAGGGACGCGTCGGACATGGTCAGCCTTCCGCCCGCGGTGCGCGGCGGTGGGCGAAGGGCAAGGGGCGCAAGTGAGCCATGCGGTGGTCCAAGGCGGCCTCTCTCAACCGTTGGCAAAGGCTACAGGCGCAGCGCCGCGGCAACAAGCTCGCCGACACGCGCAGGGGGTTTGACGACCTCTCCCCGCCGCCCGATCCTGCCGCCGCCCGGCACGCCAAGACCCGGCCGGCGCAGGAGGAAACAAGCCATGGCCGAGCATCCCTTCACGTTGGAAGACCTGGAAGTCCTCCGCCAATGGGATACGCCGACGATCTGCAATGCGCTGGAGTTCGTCGCACCGACCCGGCGCGGCCATG
>CANJXD010000313.1 GCA_947478535.1 Acetobacteraceae bacterium | reverse complement strand
GATCGCCTGGCACCAGCCGGTGACCCGGGCGGAGATCGAGGAAATCCGCGGCGCCAGCCTGTCCCAATCCACGCTGGAAGCGCTGCTGGACCACGGTCTGGTGGCGCCGCGCGGCCACCGGGAAGTGCCGGGCCGGCCGACCTTGTGGGGGACCACGGCGCGGTTTCTCGAACAGTTCGGCCTGGCCGGGCTGCGGGACCTGCCGAAGCGCGAGGAACTGGTGAGCGCCGAGGTCTCCGCCCCGCTGTTGTCGGCGCTGGAGAAGCCGGAGCCGGAACCCCAGCCAGAGCCAGAGCAGGCGGCACACCCGGACCAGACCCTGTGACCCCTCCAGCACCTTCTCTCGGCCGGCAAGGCCGGCCCGCGCGCCAACCAACCGCATGCCCCATCGCGCCAGTGCACCGCGCGAAGGCAAGCCGGCGGAGCCGGCGCCCGCCGTTTGAGGGTAAGGTCAATTGAGCATTCGCTTTGAGGGGGTCTCGCATAGCTACCCCGAGCGGGGGCAGGTGCTGCGGGGGTTGGATCTGGATGTCGGGCCGGGGGAGATCCTGTGCCTGCTGGGCCCGTCCGGCTGCGGCAAGACCACCCTGCTGCGCCTCGCTTCGGGGCTGGAGCCGTTGCAGCAGGGGCGGATCACCCTCGGCGGGCAGTTGATCGCGGAGCCGGGGCGAGAGACGCCGCCAGAAGGCCGCGGGGTCGGCTTCGTGTTCCAGGACTACGCGTTGTTTCCCCACCTGACAGTGGAGGAGAATGTCGCCTTCGGGCTGCGCTTCGTGCCGCGCGGGCAGCGAAAATGGCGGATCATGGATGCGCTGGCGCGCGTCGGGCTTGAGGCCTTCGCGGCAGCCTGGCCGCATATGCTCTCCGGCGGGCAGCAGCAGCGGGTGGCGCTGGCGCGCGCACTCGCGCCTCGCCCGGCGGTGCTGCTGCTGGATGAGGCCTTCGCCAGCCTCGATGCCAGGCTGCGCGAACAGGTACGGGACGATACGCTGCATGTGCTGCAGGAAGCCGGCATCGCCACGCTGATCGTGACGCATGATGCGGAGGAGGCGATGTTCATGGCCGACCGCATCGCGCTGATGAATGCCGGGCAGATCGAACAGCTCGGCACCCCGACGGAATTGTATCTGAACCCCGCCTCCCGCTTCGTCGCCACCTTCCTTGGCGAGGTGAATGTTCTGCCGGCGCGGCTGTGGGGTGGCGCCGCGGAAACCCCCATCGGCACTCTGCCGCCGCGTGGGACTTTGGTGCCGGAGGGCGCGGCGGAGGTTCTGCTGCGCCCGGAAGGGCTGCTGATCCAGCCGCCAGGCGGCAATGCGCCGCAGGCGGAGGTGGAGGCCTGCCGGCTGCTGGGTGCGACGACCCTGGTGCATCTGGCGGTGCCGGACGGGCAGGGGGGGCTGCTGCATCTGCATGCGCGGCTGCCGCCGGGTACCTGGCTGAGCCGGGGCGAGAAGGTCGGCGTGACGATGGATCCCGAACGGGCCTTCGTATTTCCGGCCGAGGCTCCCTAGATAGGGGTGGCGGGTTTTCGGCTGTGTTGCCGCCCGCCGGATTGGCGGGGGGCGGCGATCCTGCTAACGGAACTGGCCGCCGGGTCTGCATGCCGCATGGTGGCGGGGATGAGGTAGAATGCTGGGTCTCGATTGGACCGAACTCGCGCTGATCGCGGTGGTCGCGGTGGTCGTCATCGGCCCCAAGGACCTGCCGGATGCCGTGCGTGGCATCGCCAAGGGTATCCAGAAGCTCCGCCGCATGGCCGGGGAATTCCAGGGCCAGGTGGATGAGGTCGTGCGCGAGGCCAAGCTCGATGACGTCCGGAACTCGATCAACGAGATCCGGAACTTCAACGTGCGCGACATCGTCGAGAAGGAAATCGACAAGGACGGGTCGCTGCGCAAGACCTTCAACGAGAACCCGATCGGGAACCCGCTGAAGGACGCCTTCGACACATCCTCCTCGGCTTCCACGATGCATGGCGCGGTGGTGACACCTCCGCCGGCCGCGCCCGAGCCGCCGGCGATGCCGGATTTCGTGCCGCCGAACACACTGCCGCCGCTGCCGCCGCTGCCCGAACCGCCCGCCGCGAGCGCCGAGCCGCCGCCCTTCCTGCCACCGGCATCGCCGATCCCGGAGGCACCGCCCGTGGCTCCCGTCGTGACCCCCACGCCCGTGAGTGTGCCGCCCGCTGCGGCGCCCGCTGCAGCCCCCACCGTGCCGCCTTTGGGCAGCACGACCCCCAACGCCGCCTGAACTGACGGATCACAAAAGTGTCACGCGATCCGAACGACTCCATCGACGACAAGCCGATGCCGCTGATCGAGCACCTGATGGAGCTGCGCACGCGGCTCATGTGGTCGATCGGCGCCTTCGTCATCGCCTTCGCCGTCTGCTATTACTTCTCGACGCAGATCTACGGCTTCCTGGCCGCTCCGCTGGCGGACATCCTGCACGCGCAGGCCGGCGGCGCGGATCGCCGGATGATCTTCACCGCCTTGTATGAGGCGTTCTTCACCTACCTGAAGGTCGCCTTCTTCGGCGCCACGTTCTTCTCCTTCCCGATGTGGGCGACGCAGCTTTGGCTGTTCGTCGCGCCGGGGCTCTACAAAAGCGAGAAGAACGCGATCATGCCCTTCCTGGTGGCTTCGCCGTTCCTGTTCATCATGGGCGCGGCGCTGGCCTACTACCTCATCTTCCCGCTGGCCTGGAAGTTCTTCATCAGCTTCGAGACGCCGGCCGATACCGGCTTCATCCCGATCCAGCTCGAAGCGAAGGTCAGCGAATACCTCTCGCTCGTCATGCACATGATCCTGGCCTTCGGCATCGCCTTCCAGCTTCCCGTGCTGCTGACGCTGATGGCCAAGGTCGGCATCGTCAGCGTGGACACGCTGCGCAAGGGCCGGCGCTACGCTGTCGTCATCATGTTCGTGGTGGCGGCGGTGATCACGCCGCCCGACATCATCAGCCAGATCGGCTTGGCGGTGCCTCTCATCCTGCTCTACGAGATCTCGATTCTCGCGGCGAGCTGGATGCAGCGGAAGAAGCCCGACCCGACGACGAAGACCTGATTGCTGGCCAAGGGGGCCGGTCGCCATGCATGACATCAAGGTGGTGCGCGCCGATCCGGCCGCGTTCGATGCGGCGCTTGCGCGGCGCGGTGCCTCCCCGGCCGCATCCGAGGCGTTGCGCCTTGATGACCTGCGCGTCGAGGCGATCCGCATCACACAGGCCGCGCAGACCACGCGCAACGAGTTGTCCCGCCAGATCGGCGCTGCGATGAAGCGTGGCGACGCGGCGGAGGCGGAGCGCCTCAAGGCGGAAGTGAAGGCCGCGATGGATGCCGCCGCCGCCGCGACGCCGGAGGTGCATGAGGCAGCGCGCGACGCAATGCTCGCCGCCCTGCCCAACGTGCTGGACGCGGAGGTGCCGGAAGGGCTGGAGGAATCGGACAATGTCGTCCTCCACACCCATGGCGCGCCGGCAAACTACGCCTTCCCGCCCAGGCAGCATTTCGAACTCGGCGACAAGCTGGGCATGGATTTCACCGCCGCCGCCAAGCTTGCCGGCGCGCGCTTCACTGTCCTGCGCGGGCCACTCGCGCGGCTGGAACGCGCGATCGGCCAATGGATGCTGGACCTGCACACGCAGGACCACGGCTATACCGAATGTGCCGTGCCGCTGCTGGTGAACGACGCCACCATGTACGGCACCGGCCAGTTGCCGAAGTTCAGCGAGGACCTGTTCCGCACCACGGATGGCCGCTGGCTGATCCCGACCGCCGAGGTGCCGCTGACGAATATCGTGCGCGGGGAGATCCTGGCGGAGACGGCGCTGCCGATGCGCCTGACGGCCCTGTCCCCCTGCTTTCGCAGCGAGGCCGGGTCGGCGGGGCGGGACACGCGTGGCATGCTGCGCCAGCACCAGTTCCCGAAGGTCGAGCTCGTCTCCATCTGCCTGCCGCAGGACAGCGCGGCGGAGCATGAGCGGATGACGGAATGCGCGGAACGGGTGCTGACGGAACTCGGCCTGGTCTGGCGGCGCATCGTGCTCTGTGCCGGCGATACCGGCTTCGGCGCGGCGCGGACCTATGACCTCGAAGTGTGGCTGCCCGGCCAGCAGGCGTGGCGGGAGATTTCGTCCTGCTCCAATTGCCGGGATTTCCAGGCACGGCGCATGGATGCGCGCTTCCGCCCCGCCGGCGCGAAGGGTACGGAGTTTGTTCATACGCTGAATGGCAGCGGCGTTGCGGTGGGCCGGGCGCTGATCGCGGTGATGGAGACCTTCCAGCAGGAAGATGGCTCCATCCTCATCCCCCCCGTGCTGCGGCCTTATCTGCGCGGGCTTGAGGTGTTGTCACCGCAGGGCTGAAGAAACCCCGCCGGAGGGTTGCTCCGGCGGGTATCGGCATCAATCGCCGGCGACGACGCCGTCATCGATGGCGCGCGGCCTGGTATGTTCGTCGTACCAGATCATCACGGTGGAGCCGTACAGCGCGAAGCTGACGCTGACGACGTCATGCCCCGTGAGCCAGCCCGCGATGGTGCCGGCGACGCAGGCCACCATGACCGGGATGGGATAGGTTCCGACCAGGCGGAACATCATGTTGATCGGCGCGAGAAGCATATCCATCACGGGGCGGGATTCTCCGGTTGCACCGGGGTTCGACCCGCCGGAATGGCGGCGCCCCAGGCATGCGCGGGGACGCTCCGCCCGGGGGATGGACGACACAAGGTAAAGGTCTGAAAGCTGCGGCGAATTCACCCAGGGGTCAGCCGCGGAGGCATATCTGCAATCTGCGCCTCCGCGCGCTCTCTCCCAGGTAATCCAAGGGATTGGCGGGGGTTAGTCGTTGCGTCGCGGCCTCAGCCTTCCAGGGCGACTCCCAGTCGCCCCGCCATGTCCTGCACGAACTGCCAGGCGACGCGGCCGGATCGCCCACCACGCGTGACGGACCATTCGATGGCGGCGCGGTGCAGCGCCTCCTGCGTCACAGGCAGGGCGAAGCTCGCGGCGTAGCCGTCGACCATCGCGAAGAAGGTGTCCTGGTCGCAGTTGTGGAAGCCGATCCACAGGCCGAAACGGTCGCTGAGGGAGACCTTCTCCTCCACCGCCTCGCCGGGGTTGATGGCGGTGCTGCGCTCATTCTCGATCATGTCGCGCGACATCAGGTGGCGGCGGTTGGAGGTGGCGTAGAACAGCACATTGGCCGGCCGCCCTTCGATGCCGCCATCGAGCACGGATTTCAGCGCCTTGTAGTCGGCATCCTCTCGCTCGAAGGACAGGTCGTCGCAGAACACCAGGCAGCGGCGCTGATCAGCGCGCAGCACGTTCAGCAGGTCTGGCAGGGTGCGGATGTCCTCCCGCTGGATTTCCACCAGGGCGAGGCTGCGGGGGTTTCCGGTGTTGGCGGCCGCATGGGCGGCCTTCACGAGGGATGACTTGCCCATGCCGCGGGCGCCCCACAGCATGGCGTTGTTGGCCGGCAGGCCGCGGGCGAAGCGCAGGGTGTTTTCCAGCACCAGGCCCTTCTGGCGCTCCACCCCCTGCAACAGGCCGATCTCGACTGCGGCGACGCGCGGTACCGGCACCAGGCGAGCGGGCGGGCCGGGGTGCCAGACGAAGGCATCCGCCGCGCCGAGGTCCGGCTTCGGCGGTGGCGGCGGGGCCAGGCGCTCCAGCGCCTCCGCGATGCGGGCCAGGGTGGGGAGGAGGGCGTGCAGATCGGTCAAGGCGGTGGCCCCGGAAATGACCATGCGGTGATGGCTGTGTATTGACGGAAAGGGGGCGGAAGCTAGGTTGCGGGCCAAGGCGCCGCAACCCCGGCGCCAAAGAGCCCCACCGTCGCGACCGCGGCGGGATTTAACCCGCCGCCGCGACAGCGGTGCCAAACACACGGAAGCCGGACCGCACCATGTTCATCTCTCCCGCCTATGCCCAGACCGCCGATGGCGGGACCAGCGCCATTGCGATGCAGCTTCTGCCGCTGATCCTGATCTTCGCCGTCTTCTACTTCCTGCTGATCCGCCCGCAGCAGAAGAAGCTGAAGGACCACAAGACCATGCTCGGCACGCTGAAGCGCAATGACCGCGTCGTCACGGCGGGCGGCATCGTCGGCACCGTCGCCAAGGTGCGCGATGACAGCGACGAGGTGGAGGTCGAGATCGCCACCGGCGTGCGCGTGACGGTGGTGCGCGGCACCATCGCCAGCGTGGTGAAGCCGCCGGAGCCGGCGAACGACAAGGGCTGACCTGCCCATGGGGGTGGTGCGAACGCACCATCCCCCACCCATCACGAGAGGCTCCGCCCCATGACCCCGCCCAAGACCCTGTTGCAGATGGCGGGCGCCAGCCTCGCCCCTCCGGCGCTGGCCGATGCCGTGCTGGTGCTGATCGACGCGCAGGGCGAATACCGCACCGGCAAGCTGCCGCTGGAGGGGATCGAGCCATCGCTGGCCGTCCTCGCAGCGCTGCTTGGCCGTGCCCGGGCGGCGGGTGCCAGCATCATCCACGTCGCCCATAAGGGCCGCGCCGGCGGGGTGTTCGACCGCGATGCCGCGGGCGGCGCCATCCTCACGGAGGTTGCGCCGGAAGGCGCGGAGGCGGTGGTGGAAAAGCCGCTGCCCAATGCCTTCGCGGGGACGGACCTCGCCGCCCTGGTGGCGGCGACGGGGCGGAAGGAACTGATCGTGGCGGGCTACCAGACGCATATGTGCGTGAGCTCCACCGCCCGCGCGGCGCTCGACCTCGGCTATCGCGTCACCATCCCGCATGACGCCTGCGCGACCCGCGCCCTGCCGGATGTGGTGACGGGGGAGGCGATCAGCGGCGCCGCCATCCATCGCCACGCCCTCGCCGAACTCGCGGACCGCTTCGCCGTGGTGGTGCCGGCCGCGTCCCTGGTGTGAGCGGGGGCCGCTACTTCGCGGCCAGGCTCCGGCGCAGCCGGGCGAT
>CANJXD010000312.1 GCA_947478535.1 Acetobacteraceae bacterium | reverse complement strand
GGCCGCGCACCGGCCGCCCGCCTTTCGACGTGATGGGGGACACCATGAAAAGATCAGAATTTCTAATGCTGCTCGCGAGCGGCATGATGGCGGGCAGCGCCGGTGCGGCACGCGCGCAAGCGCAGGATTTCCCCCAGCGCAGCGTCCGCATGATCTCCGGCTTCGCGCCGGGTGGCGGCACGGACATCCTGGCCCGCCTGATCGCGCCGCGCTTCTCCGAAGGCTGGCGCGGCCAGGGCATGATCGTGGAAAACCGTAGCGGCGGGTCCGGCACGGTGGGCGCCACATTTACCGCGCGTGCGCCAGCGGATGGACATACCGTCGTGCTGATGCCGAATTCGCAGACCATGCTGCACCACGTCCAGCGCAACAGCGGCTTCGACCTGCCGAATGACCTGGCGCCGGTCGGCATGATCGCCACATCGCCGCTTGTGCTGTCGATCCGTCCGGGCCTCGCGGTGGCCAACATCGCCGAATTGATCGCGATGGATCGCGCGAACCCCGGCCGCCTGAACCATGGCAGCGCCAGCAATGTGACGGCGCCGCATATGGCAGGCGAGCTGTTCAACATCATGACCGGCACGCGCATCCAGCATGTGCCCTATCGCGGCTCCGGCCCCGCCGTGACGGCACTGATCGCCGGCGAAGTCGACATGTTCTTCGGCCCCTATAATTCGGTGGAAGCCTTCGTGCGCGAAGGCCGCGTGAAGGTCATCGCCTCGCTCGGCGCGCAGCGCTACGAGGGGCTGCCGAACATCCCCACCGTCGCCGAGAGCGGCTTCCCCGGCTACGAGGTCGATCTCTGGTATGCCCTGCTGGCACCAACTGGCACGCCGGCATCGGTGGTCGCGCGGCTGAATGCGGATCTGAACCGTGTGATCAGCGAACCCAATACAGCCCGCGCCCTGATCGATCGCGGATTCTTCCCGGCACCGGGCACGCCGGACGCGCTGGCGGCGGTGATCCGCGGCGACCTCGCGCGCTGGAAGACCGTGACGGACGCGATCGACATCAAGATGGACTGACGCGGAGCCGATCCGGGCCGGTCTTGGCGCTTGCGGCCGCCCTCATTTCTCGCCATACTCATCGGTAGATAATAATTATTACTGGTATTTTACGGCCAGAGGGAGGCACCATGCAGCTCGGCTTCTTCACCATGCCGATGCATCCGATCGGCAAGGATTGGCAGCAATCCCTGGCCGAGGATCGCGAGGCTTTCATCCTTGCCGACGAGCTCGGCTTCACCGAAGCGTATTGCGGCGAACACACGACGGACCCGGAGGAGAACATCACCTCCTCCACCATGTTCATCGCAAGCCTGGCCTACGCGACGAAGCGCATCCGGCTTGGCACCGGCACCGTGAACATGCCGAACCACCACCCCGTGCAGACGGCAGCCCAGATCGCGATGCTGGACCACATGCTCGGCGGTCGGTTCAACCTCGGCATCAGCCCTGGCGCGCTACCCTCCGATGCGGAAGCGCTGGGCAACATGGACATGGACCGTCCGGCCATGTTCCTCGAAGCCATCAACACCATCCTCGCGATCTGGCAGGGCGACGCGCCCTACAATATCGAGGGCAAGTTCTGGAATGTCTCCACCGCCCGCACGATGCTGGCGGAGACGGGCATGGGCTCGATCCCGAAGCCCTTGCAGCGCCCGCACCCGCCCATCGTCGTCACCGCCGTCGCCCCATATTCGAAGGGCATTTCAGAAGCGGCGGCGCGGGGCTGGGACCCGATCTCGGCGAACTTCCTGATGCCGGTCTGGGTGAAGACGCATTGGCAGAAATACCTGGAAGGCTGCGCCCGAGTGAACCGCGTGGCGGACCCCGCCAATTGGCGTGTGGCGAAGACCATCTGCGTGGCGGAGGATGACGCGACGGCCCGGCGCTACGCCACCGATCCGGACAGCCCGTATCGCTATTACTACAATTCACTGCTGAAGAAGGTGAAGCGGCGCGGGGCCGTCGGCGTGTTCAAGACCGACCCGAAGATGTCGGATGATGACGTGACGCTCGACATGGTGTGCGAGAAGCTCATCATCCACGGATCGCCCAACAGCGTGGCGGACCAGTTGATGGGGCTGCGCGGCGAGATCGGGGATTTCGGCACGCTGCTCTATGCCGGGATGGATTGGCAGGACCGGGAGATCGCGCGACGGTCGATGATCCTGCTGGCGGAGAAAGTGCAGCCCCAATTGAAGAGAACACCCGCGGCGGCGTGACCGACGACGGGTTCAGGGAGGAACGGGACAATGATCCAACGGCGGCTGATCCTGGGGGCGGCGGCGGCAACGCTGGCCGCGCCCGCCCTCGCGCAGATCCGGGTGAACACCATCAAGCTTGTGGTGGGCTTCCCGCCGGGAGGCGCCGGCGACCTGTTCGCGCGCTTCCTTGCGGAGCCGCTGCGGGAGGAACTCGGACGTCCGGTGATCGTTGAGAACCGCCCCGGGGCCGCGGGCGTGACGGCGGTGGAGTACTTCCTCCGCCAGCCGAATGACGGCTCCGTCTTCATGATGCACACGGGATCGAGCGCGGTGTCTGGGCCGATCACGCGGCGCAACCCGCCCTACAACCCGACGCAGGATTTCGCCTGGGTCGCGTTGCTGTCCTACGCGCCCTTCGCCATCGCGCTGAACCCGCGCCTGCCGGCGCGGAATCTGGCGGAGTTCATCGCGCTGGCAAAGCAGCCGAACAGCCGGCTTTCCTACAGCAGCGCCGGCATCGGCACGACGGTGCATCTCGCCGCCGAAGCGATGAACGAGGCCGCGGGGATGGAGATGCAGCACGTTCCCTACGCTGGCAGCGGCCCCGCCATCACGGATACGATCAACGGCACCTGTTCGGCGAATTACGAGACCTTCGGCACGCTGCTGCAGCACCATCGCGCGGGTACGCTGCGGATCATCGCGACGCTGGATGCGAACCGCACCTTCATCGCGATGGATATCCCCACCGCGAAGGAACAGGGCTGGGATGTCTCGGCGGGCACCTACAACCTGCTCGCCGCGCCGATCGGCACGCCACAGGAGGTGATGAGCCAGCTCTCCGCCGCGGTCGGCCGGGTGATGGCGAAGCCGGCGCAGAAGGCGCAGCTCGAAGCGCTCGGCATCACCGGCATCGCCGATTCCACGCCGGACCAGGCGCGCGCCTTCGTCGCCTCCGAACTCGCGCGCTGGACACCGCTGGTGCGGCGCGTCGGCATCGCGCTGTAGCGGGATGGCGGTGACCGGACCATTGGCGCTGCTGCGGCCGCGCTCCATCGCGGTGCTCGGCGCATCGGACCGGTCGCGTTGGTCGCAGGCGGTGTTTGCCAATCTGGAAGCCGGCGGCTTCACCGGCCGGCTGGTGCCGGTGAACCCGCGCGGCGGGCAGGTGCATGGGCGCGCCGCCGCGACGAGTTGCGCGGCGATCGGCGAGGCGGTCGATCTCGGCGTCATCATGGTGCCGGGCCATGCGACGGCGGATGCCCTGCGGGACCTCGGCGAAAGTGGCGCGCGGCATGCCGCCATCCTCACCGCCGGCTTCGCGGAGATCGGCGAGGCGGGGGCTGCGGCGCAGCGCGCGCTGGCGGAGTATGCGCGGGGCAAGGGCATGCGCCTGCTCGGCCCGAACAGCCTGGGATTCATCAATTTCGTCGGCGGCGCGCAGGTCTGGACCACGCCGATCCGCCGGCCGAGTCGGTGCCACGGCGTCGCCATCGTGTCGCAGAGCGGGGCGACGGCGCATTTCCTGACCAATCTCGCAGGGCAGCAGGATGTCGGCCTGTCCTATGTGATCGCGACGGGGAACGAGGCGGATCTCGATCTCGCGACCTTCGGCCGCGCGTTGCTGGAAGACCCTGCGGTGACCTCGCTGGCGCTGTTCGTCGAGACGGTACGGGACGCCAACGCCTTCGTCGCCCTCGCCGAGGCCGCGAGGCGGGCGCGGAAGCCGGTGGTGGTGCTGAAGGTCGGCGCGAGCGAGGTGACGGCGAAGGCCGCACTCGCGCATACCGGCGCGCTGGTCGGCGATGATCGTGTCTTCGATGGAATCTGCCAGCAATATGGCGTGATCCGCGTCCGCTCGATCGAGGAGATGCTGGCGACGGCCGATATTGCCGGGCGCTGCGGCGTGCTGCGCGCGGGTGGGCTTGGCGTCGTCTCCAACTCGGGCGGCATCTGCGAGATCACGGCGGATACGGCGGTGGCGCGCGGGATCGATCTGCCGGAATTGTCGGACGCCGCGCGCGCGGCGCTGCGGCCCTCGCTGCCGGATATCGCCACGCCGCACAACCCGCTGGACCTGACCGGCGCCGTCACCCCCGAGCAATGCGGGCGGGTGGTGGAGATCATCGCCGCGGAGCCCGGCATGGCGGCGATGCTCTGCCCCTATTACGAGGTGCCGACGCGGGAGGAGGATGTCAGCGAGCGGCTGACCGCCCTGCACCAGGCCCTCGCGCGCAGCCTGAACGCGGCGCCGGTTCCGGGCTTCGTCGTCAGCTACACCGCGACCCATCAGGGCGACCTGGCCCGGCGCATCGTGGCGGAAGCGGCGATGCCCTACCTCGCCTGCGGGATGGATCGCGCCGTCTCCGGCTTGGCGGGCGCGATGGCGTGGTCAGCGCGGATGCGGGAGGTGCTGCCGACACCAGTCGCCGCCGCCACGCCCATCGCGGCGCGGCCGCGTTCCGAATACGCGGCGCTGCGCTGCCTCGCGGATGCTGGCGTGCCGGTGGTGCCGATGCGCCTCGCCTCCGATGAAAATGCGGCGGCGGAAGCGGCACGGGAGATCGGTGGGCGGATGGTGGTGAAAATCGCCTCCCCCGGTATCGCGCACAAGACGGATATCGGCGGCGTCATACTGGGCGTGGAAGGCGAGGGAGCGGCGCGGGCGGCGTTCCGGCAGGTCACGGAAGCGGCCACGCGATATGCGCCGGACGCGGTGATCGAGGGCGTGCTGGTGGCACCGATGCGGCCGCGCGGGGTCGAGTTGCTGGTCGGTATCAACCGCGACGCGCAATGGGGCCCGGTGCTGGCGCTCGGGCTCGGCGGTGTCTGGGTGGAGGCGCTGGAGGACGTGGCGCTGCGCCTGCTGCCGGTGGATGCGGCGGAGGTGAAGCGCGCCTTGCTCGGGCTGCGGGGCGTGAAGCTGCTGCGGGGTGGGCGCGGGGTGCCGGGGATCGACTTCGACGCGGTGGCGGATGCGGTCTGCCGCATCGGCGCGGCGGCGCTGGGTTTCGGGCCGGCGCTGGCGACACTCGAAGTGAATCCGCTATGGGTGCATGGCAGCCAGGTCGAGGCGCTGGACGCGCTTTGCCTCTGGGATGGCGAATGAACGATGGGGGGGTGGGACGGGCATGTCCTTGCGTGACAAGGTCGCGATAACCGGGGTGGGCGAGACCGTCTACCAGCGCGGTGCGACGCGGAATTCGACAGGCTTGCAGCTGGAAGCCGCGCTGCGCGCCATCGCCGATGCCGGGCTTTCGCCGAAAGATATCGATGGCATCCTGCCCATCGGCATCACCGGGGCGCCGGCGGAGGAACTCGCCACCAATCTCGGGGTGAATGAGCTGCGCTATTCCGCGCTGACGCCAATGGGTGGCGCGGGCGGCATCGCCTCCATCCAGACGGCGGCGGCGGCCATCAGCGCCGGGCTCTGCAACCACGTGCTGATCGCGGCGGGGCGCAACATCTCCTCCGGTGCGCGGGCGGGCGTGCGCATCCACCAGATGCCGCAATTCCACCTCATCACCGAATTCGAACTGCCGCTCGGCTCCATCGCGCCGGCGCAGCTCTATGCGCCGATGGCGCGGCGACACATGGAATTGTTCGGCACCACCAGCGAGAACCTGGCGGAAATCGCGGTGACGATCCGCGAGCATGCGCTGCTGAACGACAACGCCATCATGCAGAAGCCGATCACCATCGCCGACCACCAGGCGAGCCGGATGATCGCGGACCCGTTCCGCCTGCTCGATTGCAGCCTGGAAAGCGATGGCGGTTGCGCCTTCGTCGTCAGCAGCGCGGAAGCGGCGCGAGACATGCGTCAGCCGCGCGTGCTCGTCTCCGGTATCGCGGAGGGGCATCCGGACAGCCCGAGCGCCATCACGCAGCGGCCGGACATCACGCGGCTCGGCATCGCCAAGGCGGCGCCGCGCGCTTTCGCCATGGCGGGGGTGACACCGGCGGATATCCAGGTGGCGGAAATCTATGACTGCTTCACCTGGGTCGTGCTCTGCCAGCTCGAAGACATCGGCTTCTGCAAGAAGGGCGAGGGCGGGCAGTTCGTGCAAAATGGCCGCATCAAGCTCGGCGGGCAGTTACCGATCACGACGCATGGCGGGTTGCTGAGCCAGGCGCATATGCTCGGGCTGAACCATGTGGCGGAGCTGGTGCACCAGCTGCGCCACCAGGCCGGGCGACGGCAGGTGCAGGGCATCGAGCTGGGTCTCGCGACGGGCTATGGCGACCTCGGCGACGGCGCCATCACCATCATGCGGCGGGGGTGAGAGATATGAGCGAGACAACCAAGCCGGCACCGCATCCCTCCCCGCTCACGCAGGGCTATTGGGACGGCACGGCGGCGGGCGTGCTGCGCGTGCAGCAATGCGCGGGCTGCGGCAAGCTGCGGCACTATCCCCGCTACATCTGCGATGCCTGCCATTCCTTCGACGTGACCTGGAAGGATTGCAGCGGGCGCGGCACCGTCTTCAGCTGGATGGTCGCGCACCACCCCTTCCATCCCGGCTTCAAGGAAGAACTGCCCTACACGCTGGTGACCGTGGACCTGGAGGAAGGCGTGCGCTCGCTCGGCCGTTATGCGGAACCGACGGGCAAGGGGCTGAAGCTCGGCCAGAAGGTGCAGGTGAGCTTCGTGCAGAGTGAGGGCTTCGCGCTGCCGCTCTTCACCCCCGTCGAGGACTGAGGCATGCGGACGGCGCTCGCGAAACGCCTGGGCTGCGAGGTTCCGATCTTCGCCTTCTCCCACTGCCGCGATGTG
>CANJXD010000311.1 GCA_947478535.1 Acetobacteraceae bacterium | reverse complement strand
TGCGTCATGGCCCAGTCGAGAGGGACGCGCTCGCGGCGGTCCTCCCCCGAGGCGAGGCGATAGGCGGTGACGGCCTCCTCCAGCCGGGCCGTGCCGCTCTCCCGTGCCCCGAGCGTCCACAAAGCATTGCCGAGGTTGTTCTGCGTCATGGCCCAGTCGAGCAGGACGCGGTCGCGGCGGCGTTCCTCCAAGGCGAGGCGATAGGCGGCAACGGCCTCCTCCAGCCGGGCGCTGCCGCTCTCCCGCGCCCCGAGCGTTCGCAAGGCGTTGCCGAGGTTGTTCTGGGTGGCGGCCCAGTTGAGGGGTACGCGGTCGCGGTGACATTCCTCCAAGGCGAGGCGATAGGCGGCGACGGCCTCCTCCAGCCGGGCGGTGCCGCTCTCCCGCGCCCCGAGCGTCCACAACGCGGTGCCGAGGTTATTCTGCGTGGTGGCCCAGTCGAGCGGGACGCGGTCGCGGGGGGCGAAGGCGAGGGCTTCGCGATACCGGGCGATAGCCTCGTTCAGCGCAATATTGTCGCCATATTCCCGCCCGTGAACTTCCAGCACGTCGGCCGCTGACCTCAGCCATTGCCAAGCCTCGCGTGGATCGAAGGCGACCAGGGCTGATGCCTCCTGGTACAGCGCCGCGGCTTCCCGGTAGCGCAACGCGGCCTTTTCCACCGCGGCCTGCGCGGCCTTGGTCTGCGCCAGGCTAGTGCGGCGCGTACGGCGCTCGGCTTCGATCTCCGCGGCATGCGCTTCCAGCCGTGACAGCGCCGCCTCTTCCTCCGCCGCCATGGCGGCCAGGGCTTGGCGCGCATCGTCCACGCGGCCGGCGGCGTGGGCGGCGCGGGCCTGGTCGCGCAGTGCCTCCGCGCGAGGGGAGAGGTTGCGGGAGGTGGAGAGGGCGTCGATGCGTTCGCCGGCCTGGCGCCAGTCCCGCGCGATGGCGAAGAGGGTGGTGGGGAATTGCTCGGGCGAGACATGGCGGCCGACCATGGTTTCAAGGAAGCCCGCGACCAGCGCCACCGTGCCCTGCTGCTCCGTTCGGACGCGGGCGAGGTCGCTGACCAGGGCGCGCTTCTCGCTCTCGGACATCGAGAGGTCGCGCGTCAGGCGGTCCACCAGCAGGCGCAGCTCGCGCAGTTCGGCCTGGATGGCCTCCACAGTCGCGCGCAGCGCGCCGGTATCGCCGGACAGCGCCGCGACGGCCTGGCCGATGGCGGTCGTCTCCTCCCGCAGCGCGGCGAGGCGGGAGATGTCGAAGGCGATCTTGACGCGGGGCTTGTCCTTCAGGGCTTCGCGGACCAACGCGCGATAGATGTCGCGCCACGCGGCGCAACCCTGGGCCTCGCCGAAGAAGCGGGCGCGGAAATCGGGCGGGGGGTCGCCGGCGCCGGCAACCAGTTCGTCCCAGGCGGCAGTCTCCACGGCGGCGATGCGGGTGCGGGCGGCCTCGGTGGGGTTGCCGCTGCGGAGCAGGGCGTCGAGGGCGCGTTCCATTTCCGCCACCAGAGGCGCGTTCTCCACCACCGTCATGCGCGGGCAGAGGCCGATCTGGTCGCGCAGCCACGCATGGGCGCAGCCTATGAAGAGTGGCGGGACGGCGCCGCGGTTGTCGTGGCGGTCGGCCTCTTCCCAGCCCTCATAGTCGCGGAGGAGGTAGAGGTTGGTGCTCAACTGGATCAGGCGGAGGGTGCGTTCCAGGTCGTGGTTCGGGGGGATCTCGCCCGCATAGCCACGAAGTTTGGCGCCGACGTCTTCCAGTACCTCGGAGGCGCGCTTGCCGAAGAGGGCGCCCAGCACTTCGTCCGCCGCGCCGGCCACGCCCTTCGCCGCCTCGACGCCGAAAGCACCCAGCACGCCCGAGATGATCGGAATCGCCATCCCATCCCCCTTCTCGTGCAACGCTACCTTTCCGGCACCGTTCTGTCCCCCCGATCTGGCGGACTCCCGAAAAAAGGAGGGGGCACGGGGGAGTTCTCTCCCCCGCTCTTCCGTCCCGTGTTACCCCACGCCGCATGATCGATTTTCCCGCAGGCTTCGTAGCCCCCTTCGTCCGTCCCTCCGGCCGTGTCGCCGACCAGATGCGGGACATCTCCCTGACCCCGGGCGCCGCGCGCCATGCGGAAGGCTCCTGCCTCATCCGCGTCGGGCTGACCGAGGTGCTGTGCACCGCCAGCGTCGAAAGCCGGGTGCCGCCCTTCCTGCGCAATACCGGCCAGGGCTGGGTCACCGCCGAATACGGCATGTTGCCGCGCGCCACCCATACCCGCGGCGATCGTGAAGCCGCCCGCGGCAAGCAATCCGGCCGCACTCAGGAAATCCAGCGCCTGATCGGCCGCAGCCTGCGTGCCGTGACGGATCTGAAGGCGATGGGGGAGATGAGCATCACCCTCGACTGCGATGTGCTGACCGCCGATGGCGGCACGCGCTGCGCCAGCATCACCGGCGCCTGGGTGGCGCTGCACCTCGCCTTCCAGCACTGCATGAAGATGAATGTGCTGAAGACCAACCCGCTGCGCGACCAGGTGGCCGCCGTGTCCTGCGGCATCTGGCAGGGCAAGCCGGTGTTGGACCTCGACTATGCCGAGGACAGCAAGGCGGAGACGGACGGGAACTTCATCATCACCGGGACGGGCGGCATCTGCGAAGTGCAGGCGACGGCGGAGGGCGCGCCCTTCTCCGAGGCCGAGCTGACCAGCCTTCTGGCCCTGGCGCGCAAGGGCACCACGGATCTCTTCGCGAAGCAGAAGGACGCCATCCGGTCGTGACGGCACGCCGCCTGCTGGCCAGCCCGAAGCTGGTGCTGGCCACGCACAACAAGGGCAAGGTGCGGGAGGTGGCGGAACTGCTCGGCCCCTGGGGGTTCGAGGTGGTCTCGGCCGGCGAACTCGGCCTGCCGGAACCGGCGGAGACTGAAGAAACCTTCCTCGGCAATGCCGGGATCAAGGCGCTGGCGGCGGCCAAGGCGTCCGGCCTGCCGGCGCTGGCCGACGATAGTGGCTTTTCCGTCGCCGCCCTCGATGGCGCGCCGGGCGTGCGGACGGCGGATTGGGCGGAGACGCCGAATGGCCGGGACTACGCCATGGCGATGGGCAAGGTGGAGAAGCTGGCCCGCCACGCGCCAGACCGCCGGGCCTGGTTCTCCTGCGCTCTCGTCCTCGCCTGGCCGGATGGGCATACCGAGGGCTTCCTCGGCGAGGCCCACGGCGCCTGGGCCTGGCCGCCGCGCGGTCAGCATGGCTTCGGCTATGACCCGATGTTTGTCCCCGATGGTGGGGCGCTGACCTTCGCGGAGATGACGCCGGACGCGAAGCACGCCATCAGCCACCGCGCCGCCGCCTTCGCGCTGCTGTCGGCTGCCTGTCTGCCGCCGCGCTGATGCGTCGCTGGCTGCTCCTCGCCGCCCTGCTGCTGCCGCTGGTCGCACAGGCACAACCCGCGGGCGTGCTGCGGCCGGACACCGGCGTCACGCCGCGGGATGCGGCTGCGGCTGGCGCCATGGTCTGGCTGCACCCCCATTACACCGAGGGCCCGCCGCCCGAAGCGCCCGCCTTTCTGGCGGGGCTGGCGGCAAGGGGATGGGATCTGTGGCGGCATGACCGGCCGATGGGCGGCACGCTGCCGCCAATGCCCCAGCCGCCGGGGGCACCGGGCGGGCCGCTCAACGCGTTTGTCGATGATCTCGCGGCCGGTACGGCGGCACTGCGAGCGCGCGGCTACCGGCATGTGGTTCTGGTCGGCGAAAGCCGCGGCGCCTTCCTGGCGCTGGCCGCGCTGCGGGTGCCGGGGCTGGCGGACGGCATCGCCTTGGCGGCGCCGGCCGCGCATGGCCGGCGGCCGGAACGCCGGGCCCAGGCGCTGGCCGATTTCGCTGCGGCGCTGGATCGCGCCAACCCCGAGGCGGTGTCGCGGATCGCCCTGATGCTGTTCGACAATGATGGCTGGGACCCGGACCCCGCCGCCCGCGCCGCACTGTTCCGCGCCGCCACGACGCGCCTTGGCCTGACAGCCCTGCTGATCGACCGCCCCGCGGCCCCCACCGGCCATGGCGGGGTGCAGGAACCTGAATTCCAGGCGATCTTTGGCGGATGCCTGGTGGAGTTCCTGGATCCGGACAGGCCAGCCCCGGAATCCTGCCCCTGACAGCGGCGCAGGTTCCGCCACTTTCCCTATTTTCTATTTTCGAAAATCGATTATAGAAGAAGCCGTGATGGCCCAGCCCCTTTCCATGCCCGCCTATGCCCGGCTCCGCGACCAGCTGCGCGCGGATATTCTCGCGGGCCATTGGGCGCCCGGCACCCACCGCACCCTCGGCGCCCTCGCCGCCGAGCATGGGGTTTCGATGTCCCCGGTGCGGGAAGCCCTGCTGGCCCTGGAAGGGGAGGGGCTGGTCGAGATCCGCCAGCACCGCGGCGCCGTCGTGCCCGTGCTGGACGCCAAGCTGTTCGAGGACCTCTACGACCTCCGCGGCGCCTTGCAGTCGCTGCTCGCCCGCCGCGCCGCAGAACGGGCGAAGCCGGCGCAGATCGCCGCCATGGCGCGGCACGAAGCCGCCTATGCCGCCGCCGCCGAGACGGGTGACGCGGCCACCGCGCTCGATGCGAATGAAGCCTTCCACGACGCGCTGGAAGAAGCCGCGGACAACCCCCAGGCCACCGCGCTCTACAAGGCGCGCAGCGCCTTCGTGAATGCGGTGCGGCTACGGCTTGGCTTCGGGGGGCAGCGCATGGTGGAAGCCACGGCCCAGCACCGCGCCATCCTCGCCGCCATCGTGGCGCGAGATCCGGAAGCCGCCGCCGCCGCGGCCTTCCGGCATTCCATGGCGGCCAAGCGCGACCTGATCGCGCGTCTAGATGACCAAGCGCGACCCGATCGCGCGTCTTGAGAAAGGGACGGACAGGA
Organism: Acetobacteraceae bacterium; assembly: GCA_947478535.1. Next base: position 2,119 of record CANJXD010000311.1, on the reverse strand, counting down.
TGACGCAGATCACCCGCCGCTGGGCTCTGGCCCTCGGCAGCGCAGTGCTCGCCACGCCGCGGCTCGGCCACGCGCAAGGCACAGGCGCCTGGCCGGAGCGGCCGCTTCGGCTCATCGTCGGCTTCGCGCCTGGCGGCACGGCCGATCTCGTCGCCCGCCTCGCGGCGGCGGAGATGGGCAAGGCCCTCGGCCAGACCGTGGTGGTTGAGAACCGCGCCGGCGCTTCCGGCAACATCGCGACGCAGGCGGTCGTGCAGGCGCCGTCCGATGGGCTGACCCTGGCGCTCGCGGGCCTGCAGCTCGTCACCAATCCCGGCCTCATCGCGCAGCTCGGCTACGATCCCACGCGGGATCTGCAGATGGTGGGGCAGCTGACGGCGCTGCCGGTTGTCGTCATGGCCAGCGCGCGGTCCGGGATCACCACCATCGAGCAGGCCGTCGCACGGGCGCGGGGCGCGGGCGTGACGATCGGCACGGCCGGCGTCGGCACATCCTCCCATCTCGGCGCAGAGCTGTTGTTCCGCACCATCGGCGGCAAGTTCGAGGCCGTGCAGTATCGCGGCGGCGCGCCGGCCTTCCAGGCCCTGATGACCGGCGATACGGACATGATGTTCGACCTCGTCGCCAGCTACCAGGCGCCGGCCGCGGCGGAAGGGCGCATCCGCATGCTCGGCGTGATGCAGCCGCACCGCGCGGAAGGCATGCCCGATGTGCGGTCCTTCGGCGAAGCCGGGCTGCCGCCGGAAGCGATGATGCGGTCCTGGCAGGGCATCTGCGTCAAGGCCGGCGCGCCGCCGGCGGCGATCGCCGCGCTGCACGCCGCGACGGTCGCCGCGGTGCGCTCGCCAGAGATGCAGGCGCGGATGAAGGCGCTGTCGATCGAGCTGGTTGAAAGCCCGAACCCGCCCAGCTTCGAGACGCTGTATCGGGCGGAACTGGCCCGCTGGACCTCGCTGATCCGCGAAGCCGGGATCACCGTGCAATGACCGCCCCGCAGGACGGCCCGCGCGACCCGGGCGCCCGGCTCAAGGCGGAAGTGAAAGCCATGAAGCTCGACTGGCTGGTGGAGGACCGCGAAGGCCGCGCCGAGCAGCCGCTGCCGATCCCCGCGCCGCAACTGCTGGCGCGCTACGAGAACCTCTATACCGGCGCGATCAGCGATGTGCTCCGCGAATTCAAGCTGATGGACCAGGCGCTGCCGCATCGCGTGCAGCCGCTGCGCCCGGAACAGCGATGCGCCGCCGGGCTCGCCTTCACCGTGAAAAGCCAGCCCCACACCATCCTGACCGGGGAGATGACGCTGCGCACCGGCATGCTGGAAGCGATGGGGGAGGGGCACTTCATCGTCTGGGATTGTTCGGGCGCGGAGGACAGCACCGCCTGGGGCGGCGTGATGACGGCAGCGGCCAAGGCGCGCGGCGTGCGCGGTGCGGCCATCGATGGTGGGGCGCGCGATATCCGCCAGATCATGGACGCGGATTTTCCGCTGTTCTGCCGCTTCCGCCACCCGAACGCGGCACTCGGCCGGGCGATGATCTCCCACTACCAGGTGCCGCTGCGCATCGGCGGCGTGTTCATCCATCCCGGCGATATCGTGGTGGGGGACATGGATGGCGTGATGGTGGTGCCGCGCGCCATCGCCCTGCCCGTGCTGGAACGGGCGGAGGAAATTCTCGGCATCGAGCGCGACATCTTCGCCTGGATCGAACAGGGCGACAGCGTCGCCGAGATCAGCGCCAAGGGCGGCTACTTCTGAAACGCCGCATCACGAGGGAACGCGCATGACCTATTCGGCGAAGGGGCCGCGCATCACCGCGGTCCGCACGCATCTGATGCAGGCCGGGCCGCTCGGCGTTTCCGGCTGGGCGGCTGATGTGAAGAACTCCATCACCTCCGGCACCCGCAACTGGCTGTTCGTGACGGTGGAGACGGAGGACGGCATCACCGGCATCGGCGAGGGCAGCGGCTGGCCACGCGTCGTCGAAGTGGCGGTACAGGACCTCGCGCCGATCGTCATCGGCCAGGATTCCTTCGCGAGCGAGCTGATCTGGCAGCGGCTGCATGTGGCGATGATGGGCCATGGCATGTCCGGCGTGGTCGGCCAGGGCGCGATCGGCGC
>CANJXD010000310.1 GCA_947478535.1 Acetobacteraceae bacterium | reverse complement strand
TTCTCGCCCAGTCCATCGGCGGCGGCGGCGGCACTGGCGGCGTGGCGGTGGGTGCTGCCATGACCTTCGCCGATGAGGTCGGCGCTGCCGTGACGGTGGCGCTGGGCGGCAGTGGCGGGGCGGGCGGCAATGCCGGCAATGTCGTCGTTGATCGCTATGGCACGATCGCCACCAGCGGGGATCGCGCGCATGGCATCGTCGCGCAATCCATCGGCGGCGGCGGCGGCTCGGGCGGCTTCGTCGGCGGGGTTGCCGCGGTCTTCGCCGGCAATGGCGGCGTCGCCGCCAATGTCGTCCTCGGCGGCACCGGTGGCGCGGGCGGGCAAAGTGGCGCCGTCACGCTGACCCAGCATGGCGGGCGCATCGATACCGCGGGCGATGGCGCGTTCGGCCTGCTGGCACAGAGCATCGGCGGCGGCGGCGGCACGGGCGGCATGGCGCTCGGCGCCGCGGCCACCACCGCGGCGCTCAGCGCCAATGTGACCATGGGCGGCCAGGGCGGCGAAGGCGCCGGATTCCGCAGCGACGGCGCCGCCGTGACGCTGACCAGCACCGCCATCATCACCACCGTCGGCGACCTCGCCACCGGGATCACCGCGCAATCCATCGGCGGTGGCGGCGGCGCGGGCGGCGTCGCGGCGGGCCTCGCCGTGACCGGGGAGAATGGCGTCGCGGCCAATGTCTCGCTCGGCGGCCAGGGCGGGCTTGGCGGCCATGCGGGCACGGCCAGGGCAATCATCGGCGGGTCGGTCGCCACGCTCGGTGACCTCGCCCATGGCGTGCTTGTCCAATCCGTGGGCGGCGGCGGCGGGGCCGGCGGCATCGCCATCGGCGCCGCGGTGGCGGGGGAGAACAGTCTCGCCGCGGCAGCAACCCTCGGCGGGCGCGGCAGCGCGGGCGGCAATGGGGGCCTGGCGTCCCTCGTCCAGTCCGGCATCGTCACCACCCGCGGCGACGGCTCCAATGCGCTGTTCGTGCAATCCGTGGGCGGTGGCGGCGGCGATGGCGGCATGGCCATCGGCCTCGGCGGCGCCGGGACTGGCAGCACCTCGCTGACCGCGACCATCGGCGGTAGCGGCGCGGGTGGCGGCCGGGGTGGGGAGGTTTCGGCCGTCTCGGCGGGCCAGGTCTCCACCACCGGCCTGCTCAGCGCCGGGCTGATGGCGCAGAGCATCGGCGGCGGCGGCGGCAATGGCGGCATGGCCTTCACCGGCAATTTCAGCCTGGGCAACCAGGCCTCGGTCACGCTGGGCGGCGGCGGCGGCGCCGGCGGAGATGGCGGCACGGTCGGCGTGCGGCGCAGTGCGGTGGCCTCCGTCCCCGCGCCGGTCTTTGGCGTGTTCCAGGCGCTCAGCGCCTATCGCCTGCCGGCCGTGGGGACGCTCTCGCTGGCGACGACGGGGGCGGGCAGCCATGGCGTGGTGGCGCAATCCATCGGCGGCGGCGGCGGCAATGGCGGGCTGGCGGGCTCGCTGCTGATTTCTGGCGGCGACCAGCCGCTCAGCGCCCAGGTGGCGATCGGGGGCGCCGGGGCGGGCGGCGGCAATGGTGGCACGGTCGACCTCTCGGTCGCCGACCGCATCCGCACCGGGACGACCGTGCCCAATGCGGCGCCGTCGAGCGATGAGGATGTGATCGTCGATCTGCTGCGCGTCACCGGTCTTTCGGCCGAGGGCGGCGCGGCGCGGGGCGTGGTCGCGCAATCCATCGGCGGCGGCGGCGGTGATGGCGGCGGCGCCATTGCCATCGGCATCCAGGCCAGCGAGAAATCGCGCCAGGCCGTGGTGTCGCTCGGCGGCGCCAGCGGCGGCGGCGGGTCCGGCGGGACGGTGACGGCGGCAGTGGCCGGCAGCGTCGCCACCCAGGGCTTCAGCTCCGACGCCATCCTGGTGCAGAGCGTGGGCGGCGGCGGCGGGACGGGCGGGATGTCCGTGTCGGGGTCGGTCACCACCGGCAAGGGCTATTCGGGCAGCCTGGCCATCGGCGGCACCGGCGGGCTTGGCGGCGATGGCGGGCTCGCGCGCGGGTCCATGCAGGGCAGCCTGACCACCACGGGGGACCAGGCGCGCGGCCTGGTCGTGCAATCCGTGGGCGGGGGCGGTGGCATCGGCGGCATGGCGGTCGCGGGCTCGCTCGCCACCTCCCCCACCGGGGGCGGCTATAACGGCCAGATGGCCCTGGGCGGGTCCGGCGGTGTCGGCGGCAGCGGTGGCGCGGTGGATGCGCGCACCCTCGGCGTGAACAGCAGCATCGTCACGACCGGCAACGATGCCTATGCCGTGGTCGGGCAATCCATCGGCGGCGGCGGCGGCTTCATCGGCGGCACCGCGCCCGCCGCGACACCGACACGCATCGCCACGGGCAATGGCGCGGGCGGCGCGGTCACTCTCAGCAACACCGGGGGTATCACCACCTCCGGCGTCCGGGCGCATGGCATCGTGGCGCAATCCATCGGCGGTGGCGGCGGCATGTCCGGCGCCGGCAGCGCCCTGCCCGGCACCGCCAGCGCCGGGTGGTCCGGTACGGCGGGTGGCGCTGGCGCGGGCGGGGCTGTGTCGGTCACCAATGCCGGGGACATCCTCGCGAGCGGCAGCCAATCCGTCGGCATCTGGGCGGAAAGCGCCGGGCGCAGCGCTGGTGCAGTGACGGTGACGCTGGCAGCTGGCAGCGATGTCCGCGGCGGCGCCGGAGGCACCGGCGTGTTCATGTCGGGCGGCACGCTGCGGCTCGACAATGCGGCGGGCGCGCTCATCACCACGGTGGACGGCATCGCCGGCCGCGCCCTGCTGCTGCGCGGCACCGACAACCGCATCGAGAATCGCGGCACCATCACTGGCAGCGTCGATGCGGGCCCGGTCGCCACGGCCTTCAACAACCGCGTCGGCGGGCAGTTCAACATGGGGCCCAGCGTCGGGCTCGGTGGAACCGGCACGCTGACCAGCGGCGGCGGTGTCGCCGTCGCGGGGCGCGGGCGGATCGGTACCACGGCGCTGGCCGGGCACTTCACCCAGCTTGCCGGCGCGACCACCTATGTCGATGTCGCCGGCATCGCCGGTGGCGGCATCAGCGCGGACCGGCTGAACGCCTCCGGCCGCGCGCAGCTGGCAGGTGGCATCCAGGCCGAGCTGATGGCCGGCACCACCATCGCCCCTGGCACCCACCGCGCCACCATCCTCAGCGCGACTGGCGGGACTACGCTGACCGCGGGACCGCTGGCGCTGACGACGCCGTCCACGCTCAACACGAGTTGGTCCCTGCAATACCCCAACGCGAATGACGTGGTGCTGGCAGTGACGCTGACCACCACGGCACCCTCCGCCGCGCTCAGCGGCAACCAGCGCAGCATCGCCTCCGCGCTGGGCAACGCGGCGGCCAGCAACCCGGTGGGCTTCAGCACCTATTCCAGCAACGTCTATGGCGCGACCAGCGCGACCAGCTACGCCACTTCGATGACCAGCCTCGGCGGCGATGGCGGGCTCGGCGCGCTGCTGGGTTCCCAGAACGCGGCGATGCAGTTCATGCGCGGCATCACCGCGCGGCTGGACCTGCTGCAACGCAGCGCCGATGCCGGCACGCCGGCCCCGGCCTCCTTCGCGCCTTTCGCGCTCGGCTCCATCATGGGCGACGAGGGGGCGACGCTGTCGGGCGATCCGCTGCTGGGGATGAGCAGCATCGCCGACATCATGCCCTCCCCGCTGCGCTTCTGGGCGGCGCCCATCGGCGGGTCCGGGCGGCTCGACAGCAGTGCGGCGATCGGCGCCGATGCCTCCGCCAATATCGGCGGCTATCAGCTCGGCTTCGACAACCTGGTGGCGCCGAACCTGCTGATCGGCGCGACCGGCGGCTACACCAGCGGCAGCTATGGCGCCGGGGACCTGCTGGCGCGAGGGCAGCTCGAAGGCGGGCATGTCGGCGGCTATGCGATGTGGCGCTCCGGCCCGCTCTATCTCACCGGCGCGCTCGGCTATGGGCGGCATGAGGGCAAGCAGGCCCGCGTCATCCAGTTGGAGGGGATGAGCGAATACGCGCGTTCCAACGCCGCGGTGCAGAACTTCAACGCGAACCTCGAAATGGGCGCCCGCTTCACGGTGGAGGACGCGCCCTGGGGCAGCTTCGCGCTGACGCCTTTCGCCGGTGTCGGGCTGAATGCCTGGCGGCAGGATGGCGGGACGGAAACGTCGCGCACCATGACCGGCGCGGGCGGTGTGCTGGGGCTGACGCAGCAGGCGCGGTCGGACCAGTCCGTGCCGATCTCGCTCGGGGTACGCTACGACCAGACCTTCACCGGCCCCGGTGGGCTGGCGATCACCCCCTCGCTGCGTGCGGCCTGGGTGCATGAAAGCCGGGACAGCCTGACCAGCACATCCTCCTTCGCGCTGGCGCAGGACCAGGCCTTCACCATCGCCACGCCGCGCGCGGGGCGGGACCGCATGCAGCTCAACCTCGGGGTGCAGGTCGCGCCGGATGAACGCTTCGGCTTCGGCTTGAACGTGATCACCGATGTCGGTGACCGCACCCAATCCCTCGGCGGCTTCGGCCGCTTCGTGGTGCGGTGGTGAGCATGACACACCCCATCACGCGCCGCGGCAGGAGCTTCCGATGAGCGGCACCCTTCCCACGATCGTCACCCTCAACGCCGCGCCAACCAGCGCGGCGAGCGTGGCCTTCCGGCCCTTCCGCACCCTCGATATCGCGGGCGGCACGGTGGTCGGCGCCACCATCACGGTGGCGGAAGGCCTGGTGGCCCCCGTCGGTACGGTGACGACGCAGGTCGACACGCCGATCCCTGGCACCGTGACCTACAGCCTCCTCGCCGCGGGGACGGAGGCGTTGCAGGCGCTGATCGCCGGCCTGCAGTTCACCTATATCGGCCCCGCCCTCGGCGGCGCCCCGCTGGCGATCGACTTCGACCTGACGATCTACGGCGGCGCCGGGGCGGTGCAGCAGCTCAGCGCCGGTGTCACGCTGGCCCTGACATCGACCGACGCGGCCACGACCATCAATAACGGCGCGGCGCTGGCACCGATCGGTGGCGATCCCGGCGATGTCTTCGCCTTCAGCGATCTCTACCGCTACAATGTGTTTTCCGGCATCGGCTTCGCCGATGGCGATGCGGATGCGGTGCTGACGCTCACCATCACCTGGGACCAGTCGAAGGGCAGGCTGTTCAGCAGTAACGGAATCGCCCCTTCTGTCACCACCGACGCCGACGGCATCTCCACCGCCACCCTCACCGGCAGCCAGGCCGCTCTGAACACGGCGGCGAACCTCCTGAACTTCGGTGCGACGCCGGACCTGACGCCGCACGGCCAGTTCGCCACCACCCGCTTCACCCTGACGCTGAGCGACGGCACCAACGACGATGCCGTGACCCAGACGCTGGATTTCACCGTGGCCGGCGTGCAGAGCCCGACCACCGCCAGGCTCAGCGCGCCCGTCACCCCGCAGGCGAATATCCCCGGCGGCTTCTTCGACCTCGCCAACCCCTATGTCGGCCCCGATGGCGAGCCCGTCTCTGCCGCGACGCGCGCCGTCATCGACCAGCTCCTGCGCTTCGAGATGGCGGACAACCAGACGCTGCGCCCCTTCGCCGGCCTCGACCTCGATGACCCCGATGCGCGGGAAGGCCTGGCCGGGCGGCAGACGCTCACGGCGACGGTCGCATTGTCGAACCCCGCCAATGGCGGGCTATCGGCGGGCGGCCTCGGCTCCTACGCCCCGGCGCTGGGCGTCTACACCATCGCCGGAAGTGTCGAGGCGGTGGAAGCCGCCTTGCTGGCGCTGGTCTTCACGCCGGCAGCTGCACTGACCCAACCCGGGCAATCCGCCAGCACCACCATCACCCTCACTCTCGATGACGGCTTTCGGAACCCCTATCTCGACTACATCGTCCACGCCGCGCCGATGACCGTGAGCGTCACGGCGGAGGCGGAATCGATGTCGATCCTCCAGGAGTCGATTGATCTCGGCCGGATCGCGGAGGGCACGCTCTCGGTGGACCTCGCCGCCGCGCTGATGGCGAATGTCGAGACGACAATCCCGGGCAACGAGGCCTATTTCTACTTCTCCGCCATCGACACCATTGGCACGAAGGGCGTCGTCACGCTCGGCGCCGACGGGTCGCTGCGCTTCGAGGCCGATGGCTTCCGCACCCTCACGCCGGTGGACAGCTTTCGCTACGCCATCAGCGATGGTCGCGGCGGGGAGGTGACGGGCACCGCCCGCTTCACCATCACCGGCCCGACGCTGAACACCGTCTTCGCCAACGCCGCCGGCGGGGTGGTGACGCTGGCCAGCACGGGCAACCGCATCATCGGCCAGGATGGTGCGGATACCATCACCGCCGGCAACAGCACGGGCATCGGCGGCAACCGAATCTTCGGCGCCGATGGCGACGATATCCTGAGCGCCAATGGCACGGGCAGCAGGATCGAAGGCGGCGATGGCGCGGATACCATCCGCTCCGGCGCCGGCAACGCCACGGTGGATGGTGGGGCGGGCGACAACCTCATCACCGCCGCCGGCACGCTGAACACCATCACGGCCGGGCATGGCGACAACACCGTGACGGGTGCCATCACCAACAGCATCGTGACCTTCGGCGATGGCGACAACGTCGTGGACATCCGCGGCGCAGGCAATCTCGTCACGCTGGGCGATGGCCTCAACGAGGTCACCCTCGGCACCGGCGCCAGCACGATCCGCGGCGGCGATGGCGGGAACGGCATCAGCGCGCTCGGCTTCGGCAACCGCTTCGTCACCGGCGATGGCAATGACTCGATCGATGCCGGGCCGGGCAGCGCCACCATCATCACCGGCGATGGCGATGACATCATCCGCCTCGGCCGCAGCACCTTCCACAGCGTCGATGCCGGGCTCGGCAACGATGTCGTCAGCGCGGCCACGGCCGGCGGCGGCAACCACAGCATCCGCCTCGGTGAGGGCGATGACGCGGCGAACCTGCTGGCCGGGGCCAGCACCCTCTACGGCGAGGGGGGGAATGACCGCCTTCTCGCC
>CANJXD010000309.1 GCA_947478535.1 Acetobacteraceae bacterium | reverse complement strand
CCATCGCGTGGATCAACCGCTGCCGTCGGCTCGCCAAGGATTGGGAAAACCTGAGCCGCAACGCACTCGCCTTCCTGCGGATGGCATCGATCAGGCTCATGGTCAGGAAACTATGCAATCCAAAGGGATGATCGGAGACAGACTCTGAGGCGGACGGAGCCGACACCGAATTCACGCCGCGTGAAGATGTGCCCGGCCCGGGTCTGCGCGGGCTGCGGCAGGAAGCCCACCCGGTCATCGCCCAGCGCTGCCGTGATGCGGGTGAGGGTCTCATCGAGCGCCACATCATCCCCGGCCCGGACCGCCGCCTGCCACAGCGGCGCGTCCAGCGCGTCATCGGTGGCCTGCAGGATCGCTTCGCTGACCAGGAGTTGCGGGACGATGAGGATCGGTGCCGAGACCACGCCGCGCAATTGGTTCGCCAGTTCGACGGCGCGCGATCGTTCCAGCTTGCGCCGGGCGGTGGCGAGGAAGGTTGCGTCGCTCACCATGGTGACGTCGCCATCGAGGTTGTTGTGCTCCTCCGACCGGTAGCGGGCGTAGATCGTCCGGACGAGGGAGGCCATGGAGTAGCGCAGGGCGACAATCACGAAGGCGTCGTAGTCGGCCAGTGTCACCGCCTCCATCCCGCCGGAGGTCATGGCGAAGGCAGCCTGGACCTTCGGGGTCTGCGCCACCAGGCGCCCGGCCTCGATGGCGACATCGGCCAGGCCATCGCCTGGCGTGCCGAAGAAATCCATGCGCGCGGCATCATGCGCCGCCGGCCGCTGGTCCCAGCCCAGCTTCACCGCGGCCAGGTGGGAATTGCCGAGGACACAGATGCGCTTCATCGCGCGAAAGCCTCCAGCAAGGCTTCCTCGCAGACCACGGCGTCCTCCTCGGCCTCCTCGGCGGGTTTCTGCGTGGGGCCGGTGGGGGGGCTCGCCCCGGTGCCATGCGCGGCGAAGAAGGTCCGCATCACATGCGCGACGCCGGCCTTGTTCACGGTCCGCAGGTTCGGATCATAGAAGAACCCGCGCGCCGGGGGGCTGGCGATGATCTCGTAGGAAGGGAAGTAGTCGACATCGTCGAAGCGCTGTTGGAGTTCCCCCGCGACGGCACGCAGCACCGACTTCGAATAGGTGGTCGCGACCAGGACGTGGTCCGACGCGGCAGTCGCCGTCAGCGGCACGGGGGAGACGGTGAGGAGGAAGCGGATGGCCGGGTTGATCCCGCGCATCAGGTCGCGGAAGGCCAGCATATCCTCCAGCACCTCAGCGGTCGTGAGGTTGTGGAACGCCGTCACCGCCGGGTCGTGGCTGCCGGCGATGGTGCCGGGCGCGGTGGGATAGACGGTGCCACTGGCCCGGTCGATCCAGGTTTCGGTCAGCCCCAGGGTGAAGACGAAGACGCTCGCGCTACGCAGCACCTCCGCCACCCGCGCCAGATGCTGGCGTCGGTGCAGGGCGACGTGCGCGGCGCTTCGCAGGCCGTCCGGTTCCACGGAAGGGCGGAGCGCGTCGTAGAAGCGGCCATCCTTTTCCCATACCGCATTGGCCGGGGTGAACTGGCCCAGCGCCTCCCGCGCCAACTGGATGAGTTGGCGGGAGGTGTAGACATTGCCGTAGCGGGCCGAATACTGGCCATAGCCATGCGCCTGCGCCGTCGCCTCATCCAGCCCTTCGGGGGCCGGTTCGGCATCGATCACGCTGAAGCCGCGGGCGCGCATGTTGCGCGAGATGTGCTGGGCGAAGCAGCTGCCCGCGGTGGCGATCCGGTCCGCGGGGCCGATCGCGAACTTCTTCACATAGAGGTCCGGAATATCCAGCACATGCGCCTGGGAGACGCCGCTCCGCCAATACCGCGATGGCAGCAGGTCCTGGTAGGGAGAGCGCATGGTCATCGCGTCCTTATCTCCGGTGGCCGGGACGGTATGGTCGACATGGTCCTTGCCGGCTGATGCGCCACACCGCTTGGGCCACACCTATTGGGCACGACACTCCATGATCCGGATATCATAGACCGCGTGCTGCAGCATGTTCACCCCGGGTGCCTCGGCGAACATCCAGCCACGGAAGACGGCGGCGCCATTCGCGGGGGCGCGGCTATCGGCGATCTCCATCCAGGCGGCGGCGTCCGGCACCTCATCGGGCGCGCGGGCATTGCAGGCGCGGACGGTGATGGTCAGGCTGCCGAAGCGCTCCGGCTGGTTCAGCGTGGCGCGGAGCGTGATGACGCGGGCCGTCACCTTGTCCAGCGCCTGGAGCACCGCGACCCGCTGCGGGCGCCATTCCTGGGCGGCGACCGGCATGACCAGGCAGCACAGCATCGCCAGCGCACCACAAATCCGCTTCATGCGGCGCGCTTCGGGCTGGGCAAGGCGGCGACGAGTTCAGCCAGGATGCCACGCATCGCCTGTTCATCCACGCCCATCAGCACGGCGTCCTCGAAGGCATCGCGCAGCACCTGCGCGGCTTCCCGGTGGTTCTCGCCCAGCACTTTCAGCTTCTCACGGCAGGAAAGCGGCGCGCCATCGGCGCCGGGCCAGGCCGCCGGAGGGTCGAGGGCGCTCATGGCCTGGCCGGCGATGTCCCGGGGGCGGGCGGCGTCGAACTGCCTTCGGCGCCGCCATTGGCCGGCTGGCCTTGGGTCATCGAGAAGATGAAGCGGCCGAGCAGGCTTTCGAGGCTGATGGCGGATTGCGTGATCGTGATCTCCCCCCCATCGCGCAGGATGCGGTCCGCACCGCCCGGGACGAGGGACACGAAGCGGCCGCCAAGCAGCCCCTCGCTCGCAATCTCGGCAGAGGTGTCACTGGGCAGACGGAGATTGCCATCGACGCGCAGCGTCAGCACGGCGAGGAAGCTTTGCGGGTCGATCCGCTGGTCCAGCACGCTGCCGACCTTCACGCCGGCGATGCGAACATCGGCGCCCGGCGCCAGGCCATCGATCCGGTCGAACTTGGCGCGCAGGGACTGGGTGGGGCCGGACACGCTGCTGCGGCCGCTATTCGTCACGGCGAACAGCAGGAAGCCGGCGGCGACGAGCAGCACGGCGGCGCCTGCCAGGACCTCGACGATGGAACGGCCCTTCATGGCGCCGCTCAAGAACCCGGGGTCCAGGCCTCGTAGTCGCCCGCGGTCTGGTTGCGGCGGCCGGAGACATAGTCGTGGCCGGCGGGGCGCCAGGCGGCGGCGGTGCCGGTCGGGTTCGGCTGGTGTTCCAGCATCCAGGGGTGGCGCTTTTCCGCCGGCAGCGGGGCCGGGCAGGTATGGTGCAGCCAGCCATGCCATTCCGGCGGGACGCGCGTGGCTTCCGCCACACCGCCATTGAACAGCACCCAGCGGCGCTTGCGGCCATAGGCGCGGTAATCCGCCTTCGACTCGTAGTAGACATTGCCGAAGGTGTCCGTGCCGATCTGGCGGCCGGTCAGGCGGGAGGTAAGGCGCAGCAGCACCGACATCGGACATCCTCGCAGCGGGCCCAGGACGGCACAGGGCCATACCTTGGGGGAACCGTCCCGCCAAATGCGGGGCGGCCAGTTTCGCACAACGCTTGCCGCAGCGCAAAACTCCTGGCGATGCGGGCGGGTTGTCCACAGGATGTTGCGGTATGGACGCCGAAACACCACCACATACGGCTTCCTGCGCGGCGGATCGCCCCTTAGGATGGGGTCATGACAAGCTTGGCCGGCACGCTCTGGGACGGGATGGCTCTGTGGCGCGTGCGCGCGGCGCCGGACCCCGATTCCGCCCCCCGATCCATCGCCCTTCCCGTCGCATGGGAGGAAGACGCCGCCGAGGCGATCGCGGCGCTGGCGCTTGGTCACGCCCCGGTGGCCTTCCCCCGGCTGGCGGAGGCCTGGATCGGCCCGCTCGCCATGCGGGGCCGGCAATTGGGCATCCTGGCCGATGCTTCGGCGCAGGACGCTTTTTCCAACGGGCTGCGCGGGCTGCTGCTGTCCCGCCGCGGGGCGCCAGGGGCAGGCGTGTGGCGCGGCGATGCGCGCACCGCCAGCCGCTTCGTGCTGAACCTGCCCGCCTTCCTCGACGCAGAAGGGGAATTCGACACGGCGGCCTATGCCGCGGCGGTCGCCCTGGCAGTGCGCACGCTGGATATCTGGACGGGCGCCAAATCGACCCGGCTTTCCGTGGGCTTCGCGGACCTCGCCGGGCTGATCGGCGGGCTTGGCCTGCGCTACGACTCGGCCGAGGCACGGGATGTGGGGGCCGCCATCGCGGCGTTGACGCGCGGCGCGGCCGAAGCCGAATCGGGCCGCATCGCGGAACGGCTGGGCGCGCGGGAACCGGTGGCGCTGCTCGCCCCCTCGCCGCCCGGCAGCACCGTGATCCCTGGGCTCGCGGAAGCGGCGCGCGCGGCGCTCGATGCGGCGGCCGGCTCGCTCGGATTGCGGCACCAGGGGCTGGTGGCGCTGGCCACGCCGGATGCGGTGGAACGGCTGCTGGGTGCCGAGACCGGCGGCCTCGCCCCCGCAAGCGGTGCCACGAAGCTGACGCTGGACCGTGAGGGCTGGGTGACCGAGGTGCCGACCCGCGCGGCGCTGCGCGTCGGCCGCGCCATGGCCGAAACCTTGCTGGCCCCCGTGGCGGACAGCGCCTGGGCGGCGATGGGCCTGGCGATATCTCCCTTCCTGCACGCGACACCGCCGATGCCGCTGGCGGAAGCCGCCCCAGCCAAGGCGGCCGCCCCCCTGCCCGCGCGGTCCGTGGCACTGCCGCTGCGCCCGACCGGCGCCGTGTGGCGGGCTTCCGTCGGCGGGCACAAAGTGGTGCTGCGGACGACGGAAGATGCCGCCGGCAAGCTCGCCGAGGTGACGGTCGCGCTGACCAAGGAAGGCGCTGCCTATCGCAGCCTGATGGATGCGATGCTGCAGGCGGTCTCGATCGGTCTCGCCGGGGGCGTGGCGCTCGACCAGTATGTCGAGGCCTATGCCTATACCCGCTTCGGCCCGGCCGGCGCGGTGGAGGGAGACCCCGCCATCCGTCGCGCGACCAGCGTGCTGGACTGGGCCTTCCGCCGCCTTGCGCTGGACTATCTCGGCCGGCGCGATCTGGCGGACCCGTCCGAGGAGGATTGCGCGCCGGATGCCACCGGGCACGCCGCCGAACAGGCGCCGCTGCTGCCGATGGACCTGCCGACCGCCCCAGCCCCGCGCCCGCGCCGGCGGCAACTGAAGCTGGTCGGGTAGAATTTTCCGCGCCGCCGACGCAGTCTCCCGCCCGGCAAACAGGGAGACCGCGCCATGGCTGGGACGATCGAGGCGACGCTTAAGGAACTGGGCATCACGCTGCCCGCCCCGGCGGCTCCGGTGGCGAACTACATCGCCTTCAACATTGTCGGCGGCAACCTGCTGGTGGTGTCGGGCCAGATCCCCTTCGTCGATGGCAAGATCGCGGTGACCGGCAAGGTCGGCGGCGGTGTCAGCGTCGAACAGGGGCAGGAAGCGGCCCGCATCTGCTTCATCAACCTCGTGGCGCAGGTGAAGGCCGCCTGCGGGGGTGACCTGGACCGGGTGAAGCGCGTGGTGCGCCTCGGCGGCTTCATCGCGGCGGGGCCGGATTTCACACAGCATGCGGTGGTGATGAACGGGGCGTCGGACCTGGCCGTCGCCGTGTTCGGGGAGAAGGGGCGGCATGCGCGGACGACGATCGGCGTGCCCTCCCTGCCCGGTGATGCCGCCGTCGAGGTCGAAGGCATGTTCGAGATCGGCTGAGATCTTGAGGATATCGGGCGCGGGGCGACCTGCATGAGCATGGACCCCAAGCCCGAACTCTCCCTCACGCTGCATCGTTCCATCGCGGAGATTCCCGCGTTGGACTGGGATGCCTGCGCGGGGGAGGAAAACCCCTTCGTCAGCCACACCTTCCTGCTCGCGCTGGAGGAATCCGGCAGCACGGGCGGGCGCAGTGGCTGGCTGGCGCAGCATGCGGCGCTGCGCGATTCCGGCGGGCGGCTGCTGGGCTGCGCGCCGATGTATGCGAAGGCGCATAGCTACGGCGAATACGTTTTCGACCATGGCTGGGCCGATGCCTTCGAGCGCGCGGGCGGGCAGTATTATCCCAAGCTCCAGGTCGCCTCCCCCTTCAGCCCGGTGCCCGGCCCCCGGCTGCTGATCCGCCCCGATGCCGGTATCGGCCCGGGCGCCATGGCGCAGGCGCTGGCGCAGGCCTGCGAGAGCCTCGACCTGTCCTCCGTCCATGTGACGTTCTGCGAAGCGCAGGAGTGGGAGGCTCTGGGCGCGGCGGGCTGGCTGCAGCGCATCGGCACGCAGTTCCACTGGGCCAACGCCGGCTATGCGAGCTTCGAGGATTTCCTCGGTGCGCTGGCCTCCCGCAAGCGGAAGCAGATCAAGCGCGAAAGGCGGGACGCGGCGGCGGCGGGGTTCGAATTGCGGACGCTGCGCGGGGCCGAGATCACGCCGCGGCACTGGGCGGCGTTTCATCAGTTCTATCTTTCCACCGCCGACAAGAAATGGGGGCGCAGCGCCTATCTGCGGGAGGCGTTCTGGCCGCTGCTCGGTGAACGCCTGGGCGACAAGGTCGTGCTGATGGTGGCGGAGCGGGATGGGGAGCCGGTGGCCGGCGCGCTGAACCTGATGGGCCGCGATGCGCTGTACGGCCGCAACTGGGGGTGCCTGGCGGAAGCGCCCTTCCTGCATTTCGAGCTCTGCTACTACCGCGCCATCGACTTCGCGATCGAACATGGGCTGGCGCGGGTGGAAGCCGGCGCGCAGGGGGAACACAAGATCCAGCGCGGCTACCTGCCCGTGCCCACCTATTCCGCGCATTTCATCCGTCATGGCGGGCTGCGCCGCGCCGTCGCCGAGTTCCTCGACCAGGAACGCCCGGCGATGATGCGGGAGATGGAGGCTCTGGGCGAGCTTTCGCCCTACAAACGGGAAGGCGAGGCGGGTTGATCCTCGCCTATCTGCAACTCGCGCTGTCGATGGCGCTGGTGGGCGCCAATGTCGGCGTGGCGAAGCTGCTTTCCGCCAGCCTGCCTATCCCGATGATCGCGGGGCT
>CANJXD010000308.1 GCA_947478535.1 Acetobacteraceae bacterium | reverse complement strand
GGTCCAAGCCGGAGGTGATGGGGTGACCAACCAGCCGATCCTGGCGGCCGTCACCGCGCATTACGAAAAGACCCTGGCCACCCATGGCGTCACCGCCAAGGGCGTGGACTGGAAGGATGCGGATGGTCAGCGTCTGCGCCACCGCCAGTTCCTGCGGCTGATCGCCGATGACCCGGACGCCTCCGTGCTCGATGTCGGCTGCGGCTATGGCGATTTTCTCACCTTCATCCGCGCCCATGGCCATCGCGGCCGCTACATCGGCATCGACGTCGCCCCCGCCATGGTGGAAGCCGCGCGCGGCCTGCATGGCGAAGGCCCGGACCGCGCCTTCCACCTGGGCGCCACCTGCCCCGAGGCGGCGGACTACGCCATCGCCAGCGGTATCCTGAACGTCATCCGCGGCGCCGACCCCGTGGCCTGGACCCACTATGTCGAGGACACCATCGAGGGCCTGGCCCGCGCTTCATCCCGCGGCTTTGCCTTCAACATGCTCAGCCTGAACTCGGACCCGGAGCGCCGCCGTGCCGACCTGCATTACGCTGACCCGCCAGCGATGCTCGCGGCGATGATCGCCCGGCATGGGCGGCATGTGGCGTTGCTGCAGGATTACGGGTTGTGGGAATTCACGCTGGTGGTCCGTCACCCTTCCCACACCGCGAGCCCGAAGCCCGTCGCCCCGTAGCCCGCGCCGTTGAACAGCAGCCAGCGCCGGCCAACCAGTTCGAACACCGAAGGGTAGGTCACCGCGCCCTGCTCCCAGCCATCAGGGGCGGCGCGGATGCCGGCATCCCGGCGCTGCCAGGCGTGGCCATCGGTGCTGGTCGCACATCCGATGGCATAGGGGCCGCTTTCGGTGCGGGCGGCGAACCACTGGGTGAAGCCGCCATCGGCCTCAGCCAGCACCGTGGGCCGCACGGTCGCGATTTCCGCGCCCTCGGGCGGCAGGCAGGGCTCCGCATCGCGGCGCCAGGAGATGCCGTCGCTGGATCGCGCGGCGCGGATGGCGTGGCTCATATCGGCCTTGGCGGCACCCCATGTCCGGTGCGTGCCATACCACATGCGCCAATCATCATCGGCCAGGCGCAGCACCCAGGGGTAGGACAGGGAATAGGGATCGGTGATGTCCCGGTCCATGACGGGGCCGGCCGAAAGCCGCTCGAACCGACCCTCGCGGACATCGCCCACGGCGATGCCGATGGCGTTCCGCCAGGGCACGGACCCACCGACATTCCAGCCCATGTAGTAAAGCCGGTCAGCCCCCGCGCCTGCCCAATTTCCGGACACCACGCAGCCCATGCCACAACCGGCATCGTCGAAGGCGCCAAGGCCGCCAGGGCGCAGCACCGGGTCTGGCCGCGCTTCCTCGATGTGCGGTGTCTCTCCCACCCGCAGCACCAGCGTGCCGATGGAGGAGCGGTTGCCCGCATCCCGCCCGCTGTAGAAAACCCGGACGAGGTCGCCGCCCAGCGGCACCGCCACGGGCAGCGCCGCGTGGCTTGCCAGCGCCGGGTCCGCTCCCGCCACGGGTGGGGCGAAAACCCGGCCGAGTCGCCGCCACACAGCCGTCAGATCCGCTTCAGCCGGTGGCTCGGCACCTTCGAAATCTCGGTCCCGCCCGGCGCCAGCACCGACCCATCCGGGATGTCCTGCAGCACCAGCGCCCCGGCGCCGATGACGCAATCCGCGCCGATCGTCACATGGTCCCGGATCGTCACATTCACGCCGATGAAGCTGCGCGCCCCCACCTTCACGCCGCCGGAGACGACTACATGCGAGGCGATGAAGACATCCTCCGCGATCTCGCTGTGGTGGCCGATATGGTTGCCGGACCACAACGTCACGTTCCGGCCCACCCTGGCGAAGGGCTGGATGGTGTTGTCTTCCAGGATGAACTGGTTCTCGGCCGGCTCGAAGGTGGAAAACCGGGTGGCGCGGCTGCTGACGTAGTGCGCGATGCCGTAGCTCCGGGCCTTGGCCTCATCCACTTTGGCGCGGCGCAGCTTGTTGAGCTTCGTATAGGCCAGGGCGACGAAGACCTCGAACTCGGCGGGCGGGAAGCGGGCTTCCAGATCCTCGAAGGGCACCAGCGCCAAGCCAGCGAAATCCGGCGCCGTGGCGAAGGCGGCATCCACTGTGAAGCCCGCCACGCGGCGGCCGGCATCCTCCCGGAAATACAGGGCCGCCAGCTCCGCGATGGGGCCGGTGCCGAAGACGATGATGTCCTTCAAGGCGATACTTCCCGGGTCGAGAGACCATCACCATAGCGCGCAACCCGGCCGGGCGCAGCCTGCCCCGCCTCACCAGGGGGTGACGGCCCCGGCGCGCCGCCCTAAACCCGCCTCGTGCCGGGGTGCCAGTTTGCGGGGCCGGTGAGGGAGATACGCATGATCACGCTCGATGCCTGGCTGTCTGACGCCGCCGCGGTGCTCGCGGCCACCCAGGCCCGTGGCCTCGATGCCATCATGAACGCCGCGGTGGATGCCACGGTCACGGCGCTCGCCGCCAACCGCCCGCTGCTGGTCTGCGGCAATGGCGGGTCCTGCGCCGATGCCCAGCATATCGTGGGGGAGATGGTGGGGCGCTTCCTCAAGGAACGCCGGGCGCTAAAGGCCATCTGCCTGTCCTCCAACGCCGCGGTACTGACGGCCTGGTCGAACGACTACAGCTTCGACACCGTCTTCTCCCGACAGGTCGAAGCCTATGGCGAGGCCGGCGGCGTGCTGCTGGGCCTGTCCACCTCCGGCAATTCCGGCAATGTCGTCAAGGCGATGGAAGTGGCGAAGTCGCTCGGCATGACGACGATCGGGCTGACCGGGCAGGGTGGCGGCAAGATGGCGCCGCTGTGCGACCACCTGCTCGATGTCCCCTCCCGCTCCACGCCTGCCATCCAGCAGGTCCACCTCGCGCTGTACCATTGCTACTGTGCGGCGGTGGAGGAACGGCTGACGGAGGGCTGAGATGGCCATCCCCACCCAGGCGGCGATCCTGGTCGGTGGCCGGGGCACGCGGCTCGGCAGCCTGACCGATGCGATCCCGAAGCCGATGGTGGAGGTGGCCGGCCGGCCCTTCCTCGACTGGCTGATCGAGGAAGTGTCCCGCTTCGGCTTCCCCCGCATCACCCTGCTGGCGGGCTACCTCGGGGAGACGATTGCCGCGCGGTATGACGGCCAGCGCGTGCGCGGCAGCCTGATCGACGTGGTGATCGAGCCGCAGCCGCTCGGCACCGCCGGCGGGCTGCGGCTGTTCGCGGATCGGCTGGAAGACCGCTTCCTGCTGCTGAACGGCGATACCCGCTTCGACGTGAACCTGCTGGACCTGCCGCTGCATGCCGGCGATGCGCTGGCGACGCTGGCGCTGCGCCGCACCGCGCCGGGTGCGCGCTACGGCACGGTGGAGGTGGATGCGGCCGGGCTGGTTTCCGGTTTCACCGCGCGGTCGCCGGGGCGCAGCGGCCCGATCAATGGCGGCATCTACTGCCTCGACAAGCGCATCCTCAGCCATATTGGGGAGGGCGCGGTTTCCATGGAATCGGACGTCTTCCCGAAGCTCGCCGCTGCCGGTGCGCTCCGCGGTGCGCTCTATGACGGAGATTTCATCGATATCGGCATCCCCGAGGACCTCGCCGCCGCGCAGACCGTCATCCCCGCCATGGCCCGCCGCCCGGCGGCCTTCCTGGACCGGGACGGCGTGCTGATCGAGGATACCGGCTGGCCACACAAGCCCGCTGAAGCGCGCTGGATCCCCGGCGCCGCCCAGGCGGTGAAGCGGCTGAACGATGCCGGCTGGCTCGTCTTCGTCGTCACCAATCAGGCTGGCGTCGCCAAGGGCTTCTTCCCGGAAGCCCAGGTCGGCGTGATGCATCGCTGGATGGCGGACACATTCGCCGCCGCCGGCGCGCATATCGACGCCTTCGAATACTGCCCCAACCACCCCGCCGCGGTGGAGGACCGCTACCGCGTCGATTGCCGCCGCCGGAAGCCGCAGCCCGGCATGATCCGGGACCTGCTTTCCGCTTGGCCGGTGGATGCCGCGCGGTCCTTCATGGTGGGGGACAAGGACACGGATATGCAGGCCGCCGCCGCCGCTGGCCTGCCCGGGCATTTGTTCCCCGGTGGCGACCTCGACGCCTTCGTGGCACGGCTGCTGGGGTGACCACCCCGCGCCTGATCGTCGCGGACCCCGGGCTGAACGGCCCCGCGGGGCACCACCTGTCCTACAGCGCCGCCGTGGCTCAGGCGGCGCGGCGCGCCGGGATGGGGGCGGTGATCCTCGCCGGGCGCGGCTTTTCCGGCGAGATCGAGGGGCTCGATACCCGCCCCGTCCTCGGCACCGCCTATCAGAGCGCGGGGGGCGGCGGCGGGATGCGCCGGTTGCTGTTCGGCGCCTTTTCCCACCTGCCGGCGCCTTTGGCCGCCGCCCTGGCCGGGCTTTTGCGGGATGCGCGGCGGCGCCTGGCGGGCCGCGCGCCGGATGGGCTGGCGGCGGAACTCGCCGCGGCGCTCGGGGGCTTGCACGCCGGTCCGGCGGATTTTCTGCTGCTGCACAGTGTCTCCGGTGCCAACCTCGCCTCGCTCGCCTCGGGACCTGATCTCGCAGGGGTCGCGCTGCTGGTCGTGCTGCGGCGGATGCCGGCGGAGATGGAGGCGGATGATCCGGCCCCGGAACCGCTGCCGGACCTGCTGCGCCGCCTCGCCGCCCGATTCGGCCTCCGTCTGCGGCTTTTCGCGGATACGGAAATGCTGGCGGAGGATTTCGCGGCCCTCACCGGGCTGCCCGTCCACCCGGTGCCGCTGCCGATCACCGTGCCCGAGGCCGCGCCGCGCCCCGCCGCTGGCCTGCCCTGCGTGGTCTTTGCAGGCGGCGCGCGGGCCGAGAAGGGCTATCCCGCCTTGCCCGCCGCCATCGCGGCCCTCCGCGGCCGGGCGCGCTTCCTGATCCAGTCCGGCCCTGTCGGCCCCGACTCCGACCCGCTCGTCCAGCAGGCTCATCGCGCGCTACGGGCGATGGCGGGTGAGGGGCTGGTGCTGCTCGAATCCACGCTCTCCCCGGCTGACTATGCCGGCCTGCTGGCGGAAGCGGACCTGATGCTGCTGCCCTATGATGGCCCGACCTATGGCGCCCGCAGCAGCGGCATCCTGGCGGAGGCCCTGGCGATGGGCGTCCCCGCCGTGGTGCCAGTGGGTTGCTGGATGGCGGCGGTTGCCGGCGCTGACCGCGCGGTCACAATCCCGCGTGGCGCGCCCCTCGCGCCGAGCCTGGCCGATGCCTTGGACCGGCTGCCGGCCCTGGCCCTGGCGGCACGTGCCCAGGCCCCGGCCTGGCGAGCGAAGCACAATGCGGATGCGCTGCTGGCCGCGCTGCTGCCTACGGCCGGAGGTTGCCCCAGGGGCGGGTAAATCCTATACGCGCCCGGGTTGAAGCCCGGCTGAGGGGATTTATCGGATGCATGTGCTTGTCACCGGCGGGGCCGGCTATATCGGCTCGATGCTGGTTCCGGCGATGCTGGGCCGGGGCTGGAAGGTCACGGTACTGGACACCTTCGCCGCCGGCGAGCCCTTCCTCGCGCATTGCTGTGCCGACCCGAACTTCAATGCCGTGCGCGGCGACACCCGTGACATGCGGGTGCTCGAGCCCCTGATGAAGGAGGCGGATATCGTCATCCCGCTGGCCGCCCTGGTCGGCGCGCCGCTGTGTGCGCGGGACGAGATCGGCGCCACCAGCCTGAACCGCGATGCCGTGGTGAACCTGGTCAAGCGCGCCAGCCCGAACCAGTTGATCGCCTATCCCACGACCAATTCCGGCTACGGCATCGGCGAGGGCAACGCCGCCTGCACCGAGGAATCGCCGCTCCGCCCCGTCAGCCTCTATGGCCGCACGAAGGTCGAGGCGGAGGAGGCGGTGCTGTCGCACGCCAATTCCCTGTCCTTCCGCCTCGCCACCGTCTTCGGCATGGCACCCCGCATGCGGCTCGACCTGCTGGTGAACGATTTCACTTGGCGCGCCGTGAATGACCGCGCCGTGGTGCTGTTCGAGGCGCATTTCCGCCGCAACTACATCCACATCCGGGACGTGGTGAAGGCCTTCCTGCACGGCATCGACAACGTCGCGACGATGAAGCAGCAGGCCTATAATGTGGGGCTTTCCGAAGCCAACCTCTCCAAGGCCCAGCTCTGCGAGCGCATCGCGCGCCATGTGCCCGGCTTCGTCTGGCTCGAAGCCCCGGTGGGCGAGGACCCGGACAAGCGCGACTACGTCGTCTCCAACGACAAGCTGGAAGCCACGGGCTGGACGCCGGATCACGGCCTCGACAAGGGCATCCTGGAACTGATCAAGGGCTACCGCATGCTCCGCAACGGGCGCTTCGCGAATGTCTGAGATGCCGATGTCGAGAATGGTCGTCCCGCCGCCAGGCGTGAAGCTCGACATGGCCTGCCGCTGCTGCGGCGGGCGCAATGTCGAACTCGTCATCGACCTCGGCGACCAGCCGCATTGCAACCGCCTCGTGCGTCCCGACCTCCCGCCGGGGGTGGAACCGCACTACCCGCTGCGCGTCGGCTTCTGCCGGGACTGCACGATGGTGCAGATCGACCATACGATTCCCAAGGAATCGATGTTCACCGATTATCCCTACGTCTCCGGCACCACCAAGACTCTGCCGGCCCACTTCCTCGAGACCAGCAAGCGCGTCGCCGCGGCCTATGACGTGAAGGCGGGCGACCTCGTCGTCGATATCGGCAGCAATGACGGCACCTGGCTGAAGCAGTGGGCGTTTTCCGGCGCCCGCGTGCTCGGCGTCGAGGCCGCCGGCAATGTCGCGAAGCTGGCGCAGGATGCGGGCGTGCCGACCTGGCACCGCTTCTTCAACGCCGAATGCTGCGCCGACATCCTGAAGGAACACGGCCCGGCCAAGATCATCACCGCCGCCGGCGTGTTCTTCCACCTGGAGGAACTGCACAGCGTCGTCGAGGGTATCGCCGCGCTGCTGGACAAGGACGGCGTCTTCGTCGTGCAGGCCATCTATCTCGGCGGCAGGGTGGAGAACACGGCTTTCGATCAGGTCTATC
>CANJXD010000307.1 GCA_947478535.1 Acetobacteraceae bacterium | reverse complement strand
TTCATGTTGGAGGGCGACGGCGTGGTCGAGAGGCCATCGAGACCCTTCATGCCGCCCAGCCCGCCGGCGGAGAAGTACAGCGTCTGGAAGGCGGCGCCGTTGCGCTGCCGGCCGGAGACATTGAGGATGTTGGTGAAGGCGGGCGCCGCCGGCACCTGGTCGGGCAGCGCCTTGGCCAGGGCACCGAAGATCAGTGGCGCGAGGAAATGGCCGATCAGGTGCCGCCCGGCGGTGGCGCTGGGCGGCAGCGCGTTGACCGCGCAACCAAGCGGCGCCGAGACCTCGATCGGCGAGACCGAGCCCTCGTTGTTCGGCACATGCGGCAGCAGGATGGTCTTGATGGAGTAGGCGGTCAGCGCCTTGGTGTAGCAGAGCGGTACGTTGATCGCGGCCGGCACGGTGGGACCGGTGCCATCGTAGTCCACAATCAGCGATTCGCCGCGGATGCGCACATTGCAGACCAGCTTCACCGGCTGCTCCGGCCCCTCCACCAGCATCTCGTTCCGCCAGTCGCCGTCTGGCGTTTCGGCGATGCGCTTGCGCATCGCGCGACCGGACTGTTCCAGGATGCTGTCAGCCAACGTGTTCAGGTCATCGATGGCGTATTCGTCGAGAAACTCGATCAGTCGCTTGCAACCCACCTCGGTGGCGGCGACGTTGGCCATGATGTCGCCGATCACTTGCTCATCGACGCGCACATTGGCGCGGATGAGTTCCACCAGTTCGTCGTTCAGCTCACCGGCGCGGACCAGCTTGCAGATCGGGATCCGCAGCCCTTCTTCGTACATGTTGGTGTTGTAGGCGGAGAAGCCGCGGCCGCCGATGTCGGGCAGGTGGCTGACGCTCATCGCGTAGCCGACGACGCTGCCGTTGCGGAAGGCGGGGCGTAGCAGGTTCACGTCGAACATGTGGCCGGTGCCCTGCCAGATGTCGTTGGTCAGCAGCACATCGCCGGGGACGAGCTTCTCCGGCGGGAACTTCGCCAGCATGTGGCGGATGGTCTGCTGCGAGGTGCCGATGAAGCTCGGCTGGCTGTAGGTGCCCTGGGTCAGGCAGCGCGCCTTGCCGTCGAACAGCACGCAGGCGAGGTCGTAATTCTCCCGCACGATGGTGGAGAAGGAGGTGCGGACCAGCGTCTGCTCGATCTCGTTACTGATCGAGACCAGGCGGTCCCAGAGGATGCCGAGGCTGACGGCATCATACGCGACCGCGCTCATGCGCCGCCTCCGATCTCGACCACAAGGTTGCCATGAGTATCGACGGTGGCGCGGTCACCGCGTCCGAGCACCAGCGTCGCTTCCCGCTCCTCGACCAGGGCGGGGCCGACGATGCACGCGCCGATGGCCAGCGCGTAGCGGTCATGGACGGGACAATCCTCGAAGCGGTCGGGGTCGGGGAACCAGGCGCGGCGCCTGCCCTTGTCCGGGCTGCTGCCGCCGCCCGCGCCGACCAGGCGAAGCTCCTCCGCCACCGCCGGGAGCGGGCCGAGCGCCTCGACCTTCCAGTTCACCAGTTCCACCGGATGGTGCAGGTAGCTGAGCGAGAAGATCGCGGCATAGCGATCGGCGAAGAGGCGCGGCAGGTCGCCGTGCAGCGCCACCATGTCGGCGTCGGCGGGCAGTTCCACCTCGATCTCGTAGCCCTGGCCACGGTAGCGCATGTCGAGGTGGCGAACGATGCGCATCTCGGCATCGGCGATGCCGGCGGCGCGCAGGAAGGAACGCGCCTGGTCCTCCACCGCGGCGAATTGGGCGGCGAAGGCCTCGGGGGCGAGGTCGGTCGCCAGCACCGGCCACGTGCGCGCCGCCTGGAAGGCGAGCGGCGAGACCAGCATGCCGAAGGCGGACATGACGCCGGCGCCGACCGGCAGGATGACGCGCGGGATCTTCAGCTTGCGGGCGATGCGCAGCGCATGCGCCGGCCCCGACCCGCCGAAGGCCACCATGGAGCAGCGGCGGTAGTCGAAGCCAATCTCCGAGGCGTGCACGCGGAAGGCGCGGGCGACATCCTCGTTGATGATCTCATGGATGCCCCAGGCGGCGCGGGTGGTGTCGAGGCCTAGCGGCCGGGCGACACCGGCATCGATCGCCGCCGCCGCGGCCTCCGCATCCAGCGCCATGGTGCCGCCGAGGAAGAAGCGCGGGTCGAAATAGCCGAGTGCGACATTGGCGTCGGTCAGCGTCGGCTGGGTGCCGCCGCGGCCGTAGCAGGCTGGCCCCGGCTCCGCCCCTGCGCTGCGCGGCCCGACGCGGATCAGGTCGCGCGCATCGAGCCCGGCGATGGAACCGCCGCCGGCGCCGATCTCGATCATGTCGAGCACGGGAACCTTCGCCGGCAGGCCGCTGCCCGGCATGAATTCGTAGCTGCGCGCGACTTCCAACTCATACACCTTGCGCGGCACGCCGCCCATGACGATGGAACCCTTCGCCGTGGTGCCGCCCATGTCGAAGGAGAGGATGTCGGTCAGGCCGAGGCGCTGGCCGAGGTGGGTGGACATCAGCACGCCGGCGGCGGGGCCGGATTCCAGCATGCGCACGGGAAACCGCCGCGCCGTGTCCGGCGTCACCATGCCGCCGCTGGAGGTGACGACATAGAAGGCCCCGGCAAAGCCCATCTCGGCCAGGCCGCGCTCGATATTGCCGAGGTAGCGGTCCACCATCGGTTGGGCGAAGGCGTTCATCGCCGTCGTCGTCCAGCGCTCGTACTCACGGATGAAGGGGAACACTTCGGAGGAGAGCGAGATGTGCAGGCCGGGATGGTCGCCGCGCACGATGTCGCGCACCGCGTTCTCGTTCGCCGGATTGACGAAGGCGTGCAGGAAGCAGATCGCCAGCGACTCGATGCCCTCCCCCACCAGCCCGGCGACGGCGCCGCGCACGGCTTCCTCGACCGGTGCGGCAAGCACCTTGCCATCGTCACGCATGCGTTCCGCCACCTCGCGCCGCAGCGCGCGCGGCACCATCGGCTCCGGCAGCCGGATGCGCTGGTCGTAGAGGTCGAAGCGGCTTTCGCGGGCGATGTCGAGCACATCGCGGAAGCCCTCGGTGACCAGCATACCGGTGCGCGCGCCACGCCGCTCGATCACCGCATTGGTGACCAGGGTGGAGCCGTGGATGACGGAACTCACCGCACCGATAGGCACGCCGCGCTCCGCCAGCAGTTGCGCTATGCCTTCCAGCACGGCGACGGAGGGATCGCGCGGCGTGGTCAGCCGCTTGTGGATGGAGACCTCGCCGCTGGCATCGTCTACCAGCGCGAAATCGGTGAAGGTGCCGCCGATATCGACGCCGATGCGATGGGTCATGTCTTGTCCTCGCCAGCCGCCCTGCCGCGTGCCACGGCCTTGGTCCAGCCGCCCGACAGGGCGGAGAGGTCATTGCCGAGTTCGATGATGTCGGCGCCCATGGCGCGCGCCCGTGCCGTCTCCGCGCCGTCACCGCCGCCATTGGCCACGGCATGCAGACCCGCGGCGCGGGCGGCGCCGATGGTGCGGCGCATCGCCGCCTCAACATCCGGGTTGCCGCGTGCCTGGCCGGGCACGCCGATGGCCACCGAATAGTCACCGGGGCCGAAATAGACGAAGTCGAGGCCCGGGATGCGCACGGTCTGTTCGATCACCGCGACAGCGTCGGGGTGCTCGACCATGACGCCGATCATCGGCTCCCGGTTGCTCCACTGCATCCAGGCCGCGGTGGGGTGGCGCTGCCAGCCACCGGCGAAGTTGTTGCCGCTGAAGCCGCGCGTGCCTTCCGGCGGGAAATGCGCCGCGCGCACCACCTCCTCCGCCTCCGCCACGGTGCGGATGTCGGAGACCAGCACGGCGCCGGCGCCGATCTCCAGCGCCTTGCGCACCAGCAGCGGGTCGCCGCGATCGACGCGGATCATCGGCGTGGTGCCGGCCAACCAGGCTGCGCGGACCAGGTGCTCCAGCGTGTCGTCGCGGCGCCAGGCATGCTCGGTGTCGAGCCGCACGTAGTCGAGGCCGGCGAGGCCCGCCACCTCCACCACGCCGGGGCTCCAGGCGAAGCACGCGGTGCCGAACACCACGCCATCGTGGGCCAGGCGTGCGCGCAGTGGATTTGGACGGTCGAACATCCTGCGGCTGACTCCCGGACATGGGGTACGGAACGGTACTGGTGGAGTGGCCGAAGGATGCTACTTGATTTCCGTGACTAGTCAAATATCATACCTTCTCTAATCAAAACGAGGTGGTCATGGCGGCGCACACGACCTTTCTCTCCCTCAACGGGCGCCTCGTGCCCTGGGACGATGGGCGGGTGCACATGCTCAGCCCGGCCTTCAAATACGGCGCCTGCGTCTTCGAAGGCATCCGCGGCTATCGCGCCGCGGAGGGCGATGACGTCCTCATCTTCCGCCTCAAGGAGCATCTGGACCGGCTGGAATTCGGCATGCGGGTGATGCGCTTCGACGCCCCGCCATCGGCCGCCGCGATGGAGGCCGCGCTGATCGCACTGATCCGCGCCAATGGCAGCCGCGGCGACATGCATATCCGCCTGCTGGTCTGGGTCGATGGCGATGGCGAGCAGACCGCGACTGGGCCGGTCGGCTGGGGCATCGGTGCGATTCCCCGGCCGGACAATCCGCGCGTGAAGCAGGGCGTGCATGTCGGTGTCTCGTCCTGGATGCGAACGCCTGACAACGCCATGCCAGCGCGGCTGAAGGTGACCGCGAACTACAACAACGGCCGGCTTTCGGGATTGCAGGGCAAGGCTGATGGCTACGACAACGTCATACTGCTGACTGCCGCGGGCCACGTCTCGGAAAGCCCGAGCTCGTGCTTCTTCATGGTGCGCGATGGCGTACCGGTGACGCCGGGGCTGGCCAACGACATCCTGGAAAGCGTCACGCGCGCCACGCTGATGGAACTGCTGGACGACGAGTTCGGCCTGCGCACGCAGGAGCGTGACATCGCGCGGACCGAACTCTACGCGGCGCAGGAGGCCTTCTTCTGCGGCTCCGGCGGGGAGATCCAGCCGATCCTGTCGATCGACCGTCTGCCGGTCGGCAAGGGCGAGGTCGGGCCGGTGACGAAGAAGCTGCAGGAAGCCTATTTCGCCGCGGTGCGCGGCGCCGCGCCCGGACGGGCCGGCTGGCTCACGCCGGTCTGGGCGGGCTGCTGAGCACGACCGCGCCCCGCCACCCGCTCCAGGCACAGCCGCGCCGTGCTGCGCGCAACACCCACCGAGCGCGCTATCGCCCTGTCCCGGCATCCAGGTCCCCCTCTCGCGTCCATCGCGAAGGGGGCCCAGACCCCGCCCGGCCGTCGAGCAACCGCCACCCCCAGAGGGTGGCCGACTTCAAATCGGAATGCCCCACCCAACCAAGGCGCTCGGCACCCGCGGTCTTCGTAGGATGGATACGATGATGGTGCTGTCGACGATCAGGGGTTCGAAGTCGGGATCATCCGACAGCGCCGCGAAGATGCGCTGCCACACACCCTTCTCGCTCCAACGGCCGAAGCGGCGGACCACGCTGTTCCATGCGCCGAAAATCCCAGGAATCCACAGAACCTAGTCGCGGTCGCCGAGGCGCATGATCACCTCGCAATAGGCGCCATTGCTTGAGCTGGCAGGGTTGCGGACCTCCCGCATCTCGATATCGAAGCAGTCGGCGCGGTAGTGCGCCACCGAGACCTGTTGAGTTCCGGAGTCACCGATGAAGCGCCGGCCTACCTGCATCAGGGGGGCACCGGCCTCCACCTCCAGCAACTCTGACAAGGTTGGAAAAGCCAGCACGGCGGTGACGACCTGACGCACCTCGCGCACCGGGCCGAACAGCCTCTCGGTGATACGGAGCAAGGGCTCCGAGGTCAGCTGGGCGGCTGACAGACCGCGCGCCTCAGCAGTATCCACGAAATAAGCCGACAGGTGACTAACCGGGATGCCCCCAAGACAGCGGATCAGTGTCACCTGACGGACCGCCTCGTCCCGTGCAACGCCGAGCGCCTCAGCGATGGCCGCCTCGGCGGGCACAGCCTCAAATCGCAGCAGCCGCGTTTCCGTCTTGGCGCCAATGGCGAGCAGCTGCGCGACCATATCCGGCGCGCTCGCCGCCGCCCTCCGCGCTGCTGATTCAGCAAGTCGCCTGGTGCCGTCGCCCCGCCGGCGGATGATGCGGCCCTCTGCTTCCAGGCGTGCCAGGGCCCGCCTCAGCGTCATGCGGGCCACGCCGAGTTCCTCGGCGAGCTCGTGCTCCCCTGGCAGCCGCGCTTCTGGCGGTAGCGCCTGTACGCGCTGCAGCAGCAGGAGATAGGCGCGGTGATGCAGCGGCAGGACGGATGGCGCGGGGCGGGCGGGGCGGGGGAAGGATCGGGTCACCGCCTCGATATGCACCTTGCATCCCCGCATGGCCAATGTACTCTCAGTTAGACATTTGCGCTCCGGCTAACAGGGCGGACCGGGCGCTCAAGCGCGGAGAGGTGTCATGGACCGTCGTGGCTTTACCCTAGGGCTTGGCGCGGCCGCGGCCGCCTACCCCCTTCTTGGCGCCAGCGCGCAGGAGACCGAGGCGGCGCTCCACGCCGCCGCGCGGCGCGAGGGCGAACTGGTGCTCTACACCGGCACCCTGGTCGAGGTGATCGAGGACCTGACCAAGGCCTTCCAGGCGAAGTATCCGGGCATCCGCACGCAATACTGGCGCGGCGATACGTCCCAGGTCACGCAGCGCTTCGAGACGGAGGCCGCGGCCGGCCGCCACACCGCCGACCTGCTGCTGCTGACGGACCGCCAGTCCAAGGTGCTGCATGCCCGCGGCCTGACTCAGCCCTACCGGTCCCGACACCTCGGCAGCTACCAGACGGAGTTGCATGCGAAGGATGATGCTTACGCCAACTACGCGTTGACACTGGCGAGCTTCGCCTGGAACACGCAGCTGGTCCCGGCGGCCGAGACGCCGAAGACCTGGGAGGATCTGCTGGACCCGCGCTGGGCTGGCAAGATGGCGATCCAGGACCCGCTGCAGGCGGGAGGCGCCGGCATCTGGTTCATCACCCTCTACGAGGTGTGGGGCGAGCAGCGCTGGACCGAATACTTCACGCGCCTGGGGCGCCAGCGCCTGCGTTATGGCCGC
>CANJXD010000306.1 GCA_947478535.1 Acetobacteraceae bacterium | reverse complement strand
TAGGCCGCCAGCCATGCCGATCACCTATCAGGGCGTGAAGACGCTGACGGCGCAGTTGTATGACTGGTCGCTGCGCCGCATCCCGGAGGATACGAAGGAAGCCCTGCGCCGTGCCCGCCAGACGGAAACGCATCCGGGCGCGCAAAGGGTGCTGGAGATCATGCTGGGCAGCGCGTTGCGTGCCGAACAGACGGACCGCTTCGTCTGTTCCGACAGCGGCGTGCCGGTATTCCAGGTCTCCCTCGGCACCGCCGCGAAGTGGGAGGGTGACATCAAGGCCGCCATCGTCGACGGCTTCGACGAACTGGTGGAGACCATCAAACCACCGCTGCTGAAGCACGTCACGAACCCGCTGACCAATGAGCGCGGCTACAAGGGCCGCGACATGCCGCTGGTGACCTGGGACATGGTCAGCGGCGCCGATTGGATCGAGATCGCCTGCCAGCCCAAGGCGCTGGGCTCCGGCCGCTGGGCGGCGGCGGAGACCTTCAGCTTCCCGAGCCTCGCCGATATCGAGGCCTATGTGATGAAGGTGGTGATGCAGGCGGGGTCGCAGCATTGCCCGCCAGTGATCATCGGGGTGGGCATCGGCGGCAGCTTCGATGTCGCCGCGAAGATCGCGAGCAAGGCGACCTATCGCCCCATCGGCAGCGCCAATCCGGAACCGATTCTGGCGGCGATGGAGGAAAGGCTGCTGCGCGCGGTCAACGCCACGGGCTACGGCCCGATGGGCACGGGCGGCGATACCACGGCGCTGGCCGTGCATGTCGATTACGCCGCGGGGCATGGCTACACGCCGGTCGCGGTCTGCTTCAACTGCTGGATCAACCGCCGCACCCGCGCACGCCTGCACGCGGATGGCAGCGTCGAACGGATGGAATAGGGGAAGCCGCGATGAACCTCACGGATTACCGCCGTGTCCGCATGCCGCTGTCGCGGGAGGATGCGCTGAGCCTGCGCGCGGGCGACATGGTGCTGCTGGATGGCGAGATCATCATCACCGCCGGCCTGCCGACGCATCATCGTCTGCTCGCCTGCCTCGATGAAGGCCGCGCGCCGCCGATCGCCATGCAGGGCGGGTCGCTGCTACATCTCGGCAGCTACAGCCAGGATGCCGCGGATGGCGGGCTTGAGATCCTCTACATGAACCCGACGACGAGCACCCGCTTCAACCCCGTGATGCCGCGCCTGATCCGCGCGTTCGGGCTGACATCGGTCGGCGGCAAGGGCGGGCTCGATGCCGCCTGCCGGCAGACGATGCAGGAGGTGGGGTGTGTGTATTTCTCCTTCCTCGGTGGCGGCGCACCGCTGCATTCGGCGGCGATCAAGGCGGTGAAGGAGGTGGCGTGGAACGACCTCGTCGCGCATTACCGCCTGGCGCGCGTCGCGGTGGAAGGGCTCGGCCCCGTCACCGTCGCCATCGATGCGCATGGCAACAGCCTCTATGAAGGGATCGCGGCGGAAACGGCAAACCGCATGCCCGCCATCCTCGAACAGCTCGCGCGGGATCGCGCAGCCGCAGGGAGTTGATGCGATGAAGACGCCGCGCCGCGCGCTGCTGGCGATTTCCCTGATGCAGCCGGCCTTGGCGACGCCTGGCCTGGCGCAGGGCTGGCAACCCGCGCGGCCGCTGCGCCTCGTGGTCCCCTTCGCGCCGGGCGGCAGCGTCGATCTCGCGGCGCGGTTGCTGGCGGAACCGCTGGCGGTGCGGCTCGGCCAATCCGTGGTGGTGGAAAACCGCACCGGCGCGGGCGGTGCCATCGGCGCGGATGCGGTGGCGAAGGCGCCGCCGGATGGGCTGACGCTGCTCTGGGGTTCATCCGGCGTGCTGTCCATCGCGGCGGCGCTGCGCGGACGGCTGCCCTATGATCCCGCGAAGGATTTCGCCCCGGTCAGCCTGGTGATGCGCGCCTGGCATGGGCTTCTCGCCTCGCCGCGCCTGGGCGCGGTCGATCTGCCGCAGGTCATCGCCATGGCCCGCGCCCGGCCGGGCACGCTGAACATCGCGTCCGGCGGCACGGGGTCAGCGACGCATCTGTTGGCGGAACGCTTGAAGCTCGCGGCGGGGGTGGACATGGTGCATGTGCCCTATCGCGGCAGCGGCGCCGTCTATCCCGATCTCGCTACGGGGCTCGTGCAACTCGTGTTCGAAAGCCTGCCCGTCGCGCTCGCGCAGTCCCGTGGCGATGGCGCGCGGCTGATCGCCGTCAGCGCGCCGGCGCGCACGCCGCTCGCGCCCGGTGTGCCGACGCTGGTGGAATCCGGCATCCCTGGCTTCGTCACCAGCGCCTGGTTTGGCGTGCTGACGCCGGTGGCAACGCCGGGACCAATCCGCGATGCGCTGGGCGAGGCGATCCGCGAGGTGTCCTCCGTGCCGGAGTTCCGCCGCCGCGCGCTCGACGCCGGCCTCGAAGTCGTCGCCTCCTCCGCCGCCGAGTTCCAGGATCTGCTGACGGCGGAAACGCGGGACTGGGCGGAGGTCGGCGCGCGGACGGGGCTGAAGCTGGACTAGTTCAGGGCAATCCCCTCCAGGCGCATGATGCCATCCGGCAGCGCCCGAAAACCGGAAAGCCGCGCGGCATGGGCGAAGCGCCAGCCCTCATGCGTGAGGTAGATGCGATGGCGGTCCGGCAGCGCGATGCCCATCGCCGCCGTGTAGTGGCGCGCACGCTCCGCCGGGTCCACGCTGCCGCGCGCGGCTTCCAGCGCGGCATCGACGCGGGGGTCGCAGAACTTGCTGTCATTGTTGGCGCCGCGGCAGTGGTTGAAGGCGAAGATGTTGCCGTCGGGATCGACGCGGCCGGACCAACCGATCAGGAAGGCCTGAAAGTCCCCGCGATTCATCATGCCGGCGGCCGTCGCGAGTTCCCGCACCTCGATCGTCAGGTCGAATCCGGCCTCCCGCACCATCGCCTGCATCACCTCCCCCATCTGGCGGAATTCCGGGATGTTAGGCACCAGCAGCGTGACCTGCGGCGCGGGCTGGCCAGCCGCCGCGAGCAGGCGCCGCGCACCCGCGACATCGCGCGGCAGCATCGGGAAGCCCGTCTGATAGAAGGGGCTGCCGGGCGGGACAGGCTGGTTGCCCACCGCGTTCGCGCCCTCGAACACCACCTGGTTCAGGGCCTCCCGGTCCAGCGCCATGTCGAAGGCCTGGCGCAGGCGCTGGTCCTGCCCGAAGGGGTTCTGCGCTCGCGGGCCATTCGCGACATTGGCGATGATGCTGGTGAAGCCGAAGCCGCGCGCTTCCGCGTATCGGACCCGTGTATCCCGCCGCAGCGCCGCCACGTCATTCGCCGCCACGCGCTCCACAAGATCGAGCGTGCCGGAGCGCAGGTTGAGCAGCCGCACCGTGCTGTCCGGGATCGGGCGGAAAGTCACCGTTTCCACCTTCACCTCCGCGGCGTTCCAATGGCCGGGGAAGCGGCGGAAATCGATCCGGTCCAGCGCCACCATGCCGGTGAAGACGAAGGGGCCGGAACAGATCGGCGCGCGGGCGAAATTGCCCTCCGCCGCCCGAACCGCCGTGGGCGACATCACCATCCCGGCCCGGTCCGCCAGCTGCGCGAGCAGCGGAGCGGAGGGCGCGGAAAGCCGCAGAACCACGGTTCGCGGGTCCGTCACCTCGATGGAGGCGATTTCCGCGATCTCGCTGCGCCGGCGGGAGGATGGCAGCGTGGCCGCGCGGTTCAGGCTGAAGCGCACCGCTTCCGCATCCACGGGCGTGCCGTCATGGAAGGTGGCGCCGGCGCGTAGCGTGAGGGTCAGCGCGCGGCGATCCTCGCTCCAGGCCCAGCGTTCCGCCAAGCGTGGGACGAAGTTGAGGTCGGCGTCCACATCCAGCAGCTTGTCGCAGAGCGCCGTCAGCACGGACCGCCCGGCGATGGTGTTGGAGAGCACGGGGTCCAGCGTATCGATGTCGGAAGCCAGCCCGATCCGGAGGTTCCCTGCCGGCTGCGCCCAGGCTGGCCCTGCGGAAGGCGAAGCCATCAGCGCGAAGGCGCCGAGCAGGCCGATGCGATGCGCGGCTTTCATGGCATGATCCCCGTATTGTCCATTAAGAGTGGAGGCTATGGATGCCGAGAGAGATTGTGAAGTCGCCTTTATGCGCGGCGACCCCACCCTTCTTCGCCCAGGCGGTGAAAGTGGGGGCCATGCTGTTCGTGTCCGGCCAATTGTCGCGCGATGCGGCGGGTACGGTGATCGGCAAGGGCGACATGGCGGCGCAGACGCGGCAGGTGATCCTCAATCTGCAAGCCATCCTTCGCGAAGCCGGTGGCGAGCTTCGTCACATCGTGAAGCTCACCGCCTTCATGACCGACATGTCCCGCGCCCCCGAGGCCTGGGCGGTGCGGGAGGAATTCTTCGCCGCCCATCCCCCCGCCAGCACCGGCGTGCAGGTGCAGCGGCTGACCCACCCCGACTTCATGATCGAGATGGAGGCGATCGCGGTGATCGAGGATTAGCAAGCCGCTACTTCATCATCGCCGGCAGGATCAACGCGATGGAGGGGGCGAGGCACAGCAGCAGCACCGTCACCATCATCGCGCCAAGGAAGGGCAGCGCTCCCAGTGCGATGACGCGCAGCGGCACGTCCTTGCCGATGCCCTGCAACACGAACAGGTTCATGCCCACCGGCGGGGTGATGAGCCCCACCTCCGCCATGATGACGAGGATGACCCCCATCCAGATTGGGTCGAACCCCAGCGCCTGCGACACGGGAAACACCACCGGCAAGGTCAGCACCAGCATCGAGATGCTGTCGAGGAACATCCCGAGGATGACATAGACGAGCACGATGGCCAGGAAGACGGTCCAGCGCCCCAGTTCCGCCCCCGTCGCCAGCGACATCACCTGCTGGGAGACCTTCAGGAAATCGAAGCCGTAGCTCAGCACATTCGCGCCGACGACGATGATGAAGATGAAGGAGGTGACGACCACCGTCTCCTCCAGGCAGGCCCACAGCATGGCGCGGGAAAGCCGGCCCCGCAGGGCGCAGAAGACGAAGGCCGCGAGCGCGCCGACCGCGCCGGTTTCCGACGCCGTGGCGATGCCGGCATAGAGCGAGCCGATCACCATCAGGATCAGCAGCAGCACCAGGCCGGAATCGATCAGGCTGTTCCGGGTCAGCGCCGGCCCCTCCCCCCGCCCGATCGCCGGTGCATCCTGCGGCCGCAGCGTGACCCAGGCCAGGATGACGCCCATGAACAGCAGCATCATCAGGATGCCCGGCAGGATGCCCGCGAGGAACAGTTCCACCACGGAAACACCGACCGTCGTCGCGTAGATGATCATCGGCACGCTGGGGGGGATCAGGATGCCGAGCGTGCCGCCGGCGGCGACACTGCCGTAGGCGAGCGCATTGGTGTAGCGCCGCCGCGTCATCTCCGGGCAGGCAACACCGCCGACCGTCGCCGCCGTGGCGACGGAGGAGCCGGAGACGGCGGCGAAGATCGCGCAGCCCGCCGTCGCCGCATGGGCGAGGCCACCCGGCAGCGGTGCCAGCACCCGCGCCATCACGGTGAACAATTCATCCGAGAGGCGGGACCGCACCAGCAGCGCGCCCATCACGACGTAGAGCGGCACCGCCGTCAGCGAGAAGCTGTTCACGCCGGACCAGGCGCGTTCCGCAATGGTCATCGGGAAGGGCATCGGCAGCAGCAGATAGATCGCCAACAGCCCCACCAGGGCCAGCGCGAAGGCGATCCGCAGCCCGGTGGCGAGGAAGGCCGCGATGCCCGCGAACAGCAGCAGGGACAGCATCCCCGTGCTCCACTCCTTCGCCGCGACGAACAGCAGGATCGGCCCGAGCAACCCGCCCGCCACCATCAGCCCCGGCCGCACCCCCGCGATGAAGCCACCCGTTATCACCGCGCCCAGCGCGATGACGCTGCCGAGGTCGAAGCGCCCGATGCCCGACAGCGGGATATCCCGCCCGAACAGCGCGAGGACCAACGCAACGCCGAGGACCAGCACATAAGGCACCGTGCGCCGCCAGGGCGCGAGATGGGCGGAGAGTTCCTCCACCTCCGCCGCCAGCGCCAGCACCAGCCCCGCAAGGCCGAGTGCGATCGGCAGCTTCGGCATCCAGGTCGGCGTCAGCAGAAGAGAGAAGATCCGTGCCTCATTGACGTAGTCCGACGCCACCATCAGCGCCGACTGCCACGCCGCCAGCAGCGCGATCAGCAGCCCGACCCAGGCGCAGGCAATCGCCAGGTCCCGCCTTGCGGCCTCACCGAGCAGGTTCGGCAGGAACTCCACGCGCACATTGGCGCCCGCGAGGTGCGTGGCGCCGGCACCGAGGAAGATGGTGATGATGAGAAAGTAGGTGCTGAGCTCCGTCGCCCAGACCGTCGGCGCATTGAAGATGTAGCGCACGGCGACGTCATAGCAGGTCGCCCCCGTCATCGCGACGACACCAGCCGCGGCCAGCAGCATGGACACCTGGCACAGCGCGCGCGTCACGCGCCCGCCGAGCGTTGCCGAAATCGCGTCGTCGCCTGCTAATTCCCGCATCATTCCCCACGCTTGACAGCGCCAGGAAGCAAGCGTGAAGATTTGTCCGGACAAACACAAGAGGGGTAGCGCGATGGTCACCCGGCGCAGCGTATTGGCTTCCTCCTTCGGCGCGGCGCTCGCCGCCCCCAGCGTGGTGCGCGCGCAGGCGCCGACCCGCTGGAACATCGGCTTCGTGAACGCAACCGGCAGTTCCTATGTCGAAACGCTGCGCCCTTCCGCCGCGCGCATCGCGCAAGCAACGGGCGGGCGGCTGACCATCGAGCTGTATGACACGCTGGTCGCGGGGCCGGAGCAGCCGGCGGCGGTGCGCGATGGCCGGCTCGATGGCAGCTTCGCCGTCACGCCCTGGCTTTCGGCCGAAGCGCCCTACATGAATTTCGGCCATCTGCCGGGGCTGCTGACCGATGTCGCGCAATACCAGCGCATGCTGGACCCGCTGTTGCGGGAGGAGATGACGAAGGTCTGGCGGGACCGCTACCGGTCCGTCCACCTCGCCACCGGCGTCTTCGAGGACCAGTGCATCATCTCCCGCGCTCCCTTGCGCACCGTGGCGGATTTCACGGGCAAGAAGGTCCGCGTGCACAATACCGAAGCCGGC
>CANJXD010000305.1 GCA_947478535.1 Acetobacteraceae bacterium | reverse complement strand
CACAGCGAATCACAAGAGACTCAAGGGATTCAACATCTTCGGAGACGGACACTGAGGAGGCCGGCGCCCCCCCGGGTTGGGGGGCGCTACCCCTTGGTGGCGCCGGCGCTGAGCCCCGCCACCAGGTATTTCTGCATGACGACGACGAAGATCAGTACCGGCGCCAATTGCACGCTGGCCGCGGCGAACAGCACGCCCCATTCCACCCCATCGAAATTGCCGACAATTTCCGCCAGCACCAGCGGCGCCGTCTTCGCGCGCGTCGAGGTGAAGATGAAGGCGAACAGGAACTCGTTCCAGGCATAGACGATGACGAAAACCGCGACCGCCAGCATCCCCTGCGCGGCGACCGGGGCGATGATGAAGAACAGCGTGCGGAACCGTCCTGCCCCATCCACCGCCGCGGCCTCATCCAACTCGCGCGGGATCTGGTCGATGAAGGCGCGCATGACGAAGGTGCCGAGCGAGACGAAGAAGGTGGCATACAGCAACGCCAGCCAGGCGTGGGTGTCCTGCAACCCCAGCGCATTCGCCGCCGGGAACAGCGGCAGGGTGCAGACGATGGGCGGGATCAGCCGCACCACGATCAGCCCGAAGGCCGAAGCCTCCAGCCACCCGCCGCGAAAGCGCGAATAGGCATAGCCGGAACAGAGGCTCGCCAGCACGGCAGCGATGGTCGCCAGCGCGGTGACGATCAGGCTGTTGCCCAAGGCCGTGAAGAAGTCCGGCCAGCGCGCCCACAACGCCGCGTAATGCTCCAGCGTCGGCGTGAAGGCGAAGCGCGGGGGATAGGCGAAGATGTCGCGCTCCGGCTTGAAGGACGCGGCGAGG
The DNA here is from genome assembly GCA_947478535.1 of Acetobacteraceae bacterium. The sequence continues at coordinate 6,292 of CANJXD010000305.1, read as the reverse complement.
ATCAGCCCGATCGGCGCCAGCGACCACAGCAGGATGCACCCCACCGCCAGCAGCTTCGCCGCGCGGATCGCGTTAAGCCGCATCCTTCGCGCGCTCCCTCGCCAGGCGCCACAGATAGGGCGCGGCCAGCAGCAGGCTGCCCGCCACCATCAGCCAGCCCGTCGCCGCCGCGGCGCCGAAGGCGTTGTAGCGGAAGGCTTCCAGGTACAGATACACGGCCACCACTTCCGTGCTCCGCGCCGGGCCGCCGCCGGTCAACAGCCACACTTCGCTGAACAGGCGGAAGGCGAAGATCAGGCGGAACAGCGCGGCGATCAGGATGGCCGGCACCAGCAGCGGGAAGGTCACGCGGCGGAACGCCTGCCAGGGGCTCGCCCCGTCGATCCGCGCGGCCTCGTACAACTCCGTCGGCACAGCCAGGCGCGCGGCATAGAGGATCATGAAGGTGAAGGGCAGGTGCAGCCACACCGACAGCAGCGCCACCAGCACGAGCCCATGCGTGGGGTTCACCGCCCAGTCGAGCCCGGGCAGGCCGAGGGCGGCCAGCACATAGGCCACCGTGCCGACCTCCGGGTCGAACAGGTAGCGCCACATCACCACGGCGGCGACTTCGCTGACGGCATAAGGTGCCAGCACCACCGCGAGCAGGAAACGCTTGCCCGGCAGGCCATCCGCAAACAGCAGCGCCATGCCGAGGCCGAGCAGCAATTCCGCATGCACGACGACGAGCACGATGATCGCGGTGTTCTTCAGCGACCGCCAAAAGTACCCGTCATTCAGGATGTGCCAGTAATTCGCCAGCCCCACCCAGCGCGCATCAACCCCGAAGGACGATGTGTGCAGCGACAGCCACACGAGATACAGCGCCGGCAGCACCAGAACCGCCAGCACCAGCCCCTGCGTCGGCGCGATCAGCGCGAGGCGCGTGAGCAGCTTCTCCCGCACCTCAGTCCCTGACCGTCATGCGCGCGACCGCCTCTCGGTCCAGAGTCACGCCGAGGCCGGGCGCCGTCGGCACATCCAGCTTGCCGTCGCGCAGCCCGCCGACATCGCCGATGATGGGATGCGTCAGCGATTGCCGCAGCGGATTGTCGAAGACCATGCATTCAAACGTCAGGAAATTCTCGGCCGCGGCGGCGAGGTGGACGCTCGCCGCGGAGCAGACGCCGCCGGACCAGCCGATATGCGGCGCATAGGCCACGCCATGCGTCGCCGCGTGTTCGGCGATGCGCCAGGTTTCCGTGATGCCGCCGGACCGCGCGACATCGGGCTGGATCAGGCCGAGCGTGTGGTTCATCACCAGCTCCGCGCTGTCCCCCGCCGTGAAGTCGCTCTCCCCGGCCGCGAGGCGAATGGGCAGATGCTGCGCCAGGCGGCGGTAGCCGGCGTGGTCATCCGGCGGCACCGGTTCCTCAAAGAACCAGTAATTCGCATCGGCCATGGCGCGGCCGACCCGCATCGCGTCATCGGCGTCATAGATCCAGTTCGCATCGGCGCCGAGCAGGATGTCATCCCCCACCAGCTTTCGCACGAACTTCACCCGCCGCACGGCGTCCTCCACCGGGCGGCCGATCTTCACCTTGATCTGGCGGAAGCCCTGCCGGAGGGCCTTCTCAACCTCCGCCTCCACCCGCGCATCGTCGGACCAGTTGATGGAGGAGGCATAGGCATCGATGCGCTGCCGTCCGGCGCCGCCCAGCAGGCGCCAGATCGGCTGCCCCGCCGCCTGCCCCGCCAGGTCCCACAGCGCGATGTCGATGCCGGCGATCGCCTCGATCAGCATACCCCCGGTGCGGCCCGTCAGCGTCATCCGCATGGACTGCCACAGGGCGCGGCGGTCATGCGCGGAGCGGCCGATCAGCTTGCCGATCAGCTCCGCCTCGATGAAGCGGGCATAGCCGGCCGATCCCTTGCGGGCGAGGCATTCGCCGATGCCGGTCAGGCCGCTTTCGGTCGTGACCTCGACGATCACGATCTCCAGGCTCGGCCAATCCCCCTGGCTCGTGCGCTGCACCGTGGGCAGCAGGGCGCGCAGGGGGTGCGCGGTGACGGAGCGGATGATGAGATCGTCGGCCATGCGGGAAACCTATCGGATAGGTTGCTGTGTTGACAAGGCCCGCCACCCCGCGGCTACCCTCCCTCCCCATGGAACAGGCGGCGGAAGCCGATCCCTTCGGCATGACCCGGATGCTGGCGCCGGTGCGCCTCGCCGATGGCGTGCTGGCCGAGCTCACGGGCGCCATCCTCGATGGCCGCCTGCCCGAAGGCGCGCCCCTGCCCTCCGAGGCCCGCCTCGCCGCCCGCTTCGGCGTCTCGAAGCAGGTGGTGCGGGAAGCGATCCGCCAATTGGCCGCCCTCGGCATCCTGGAAATCGGCCAGGGCCGCGCCACCCGCGTCCGCGCGATGACCAGCGAACCGCTCGCCCGCTTCTGGCGCTTCGCGGTGGGGGAGACGGCGCGCGGGCTGGAGGAAGCGGTCGAGCTCCGCCGGATGCTGGAGCCGCAGGTGGCGGCGCTGGCGGCCGAGCGCTGGAACGCCGATGGCCTCGCGGATTTGGCGGCGGCACTCGCGAAAATGCGCGCGGCGCTGGACGATACGGCCTTGTGGATCGAGGCGGATCTCGATTTCCACCACACCCTGGCGCGCCTGGCCGGCAACCGGCTGCTGCGGCTGCAGATGCACAGCCTGCGATCCGTGATCGAACGCGTGATGCAGCGCATGAACAACGTCGCCACCCGCACCCGCGCGGATTGGGAGATCACCTACGAACGCCACGCCCGGGTCCATCGCGCCGTCGCGGCGCGGGATGGGGCCGCGGCGCGGCAGGCGATGCTGGACCACTTCGCGGCCGCCGAAGGCGCCATCGCCGCGATCTTCGACAACCAGGAGGAAACACCATGACAAACGGGATAACCCGTCGCGGAGCGACAGAAGGCATCACCCGTCGAGCCGCCCTTGGGACAGCGGCCGCCGCCGCCGCCATCCTGCCCGCCCGCGCGCAAGGCACGCAGGCGAACCTGCTCGCCCACCGCGTCCACCAGACCGTCATCACCGGCGCGCAAGGCGGTGACAGCGCGGCAGCCTGGGCGCGGGCGACCGGCAACACCATCCAGTGGACCAGCTTCGATACCGGGCCACTCTGGGAACGGCTGCAACGCGAAGCCTCCCTCCCCGCCACCACCATCGATGTCGGCTTCGTCCTGAACACCCAGGTCTCCCCCCGCAGCGCCGCGCTGTTCGAGCCGCTGGAACCCTTCATGGCGCGGGAGCCGGTGGAGGATATGGCGGATATGTTCCCCGGCCTCGTCGACGGCATGAAGGTGGCCGGCCAGCAGCTCGGCCTGCCGATGCGCCACGCTTCCTCCGGCCTGCACTACAACATGGAAATCCTCGCCGAGCGCGGCATCGACCGCGCCCCCCGCACGATCGAGGAGGTCTTCGATTTCGCCCGCCGCTGCACCTATCGCCGCAGCGATGGCACGCCCTGCGTCGGCCTGCTGATGCCCGGCGTCACCTACCCCAACGTCATCGACCTCGCCCGCGCCTGGGATGGGGATTTCATCACCGCCGATTTCCGCGTCGTCGCCGACCAGCCGCCGATGCTCAACGCCATCCGCGCGCTGCGCGAACTGTTCCAGGCCGGCGCCTTCCCGCGCAACTTCGCCACCATCCAGTCGGAAGAAGTGAACACCTGGATGCAGCAGGGCCGCGCGGCGATGGCGCTGAACTCGATGGGGCGCAACCGCATCTACAACGACCCCGCCCGCAGCAAATTCCCGGGCAAGTTCGTCACCATCGCCGTGCCCGCCAGCGCGACCATGGCCGGGCGATTCGAAGTGGCGCCGGCGAAGGTTGAATTCTGGGGCATGGTCATCCCCCGCAACGCCCGCAACAAGCAGCTCTCCTGGTCCTTCATCCGGCACTTGGTCGGCAAGGAAGCGACGCTGGCCATGGCGCTGAACGGCAACGGGCCGGTGCGGAACTCGACCTATGAGAACGCCCGCGTGCGCGAAAGCCTGCCCTACGCGGAAGAAGAACGCCGGGTCCTCCGCGTGGCCCGCGTGCCGCTGCCCGCCTTCGACGAAGCCCCCCGCGCGGGGGATATCTTCAAGGAGGAAGCGGAAGCGGCGGTGCTGGGGCTGAAGACGCCGGAGGCGGCGATGCAGGCGGTGGTGCAGCGGGTGACACCACTCTTACCTCGCTGAAGAATTTCTCCCCTCTCCCAACCCTCTCCCCGCTGGGGAGAGGGCTTTTCGAGTCGAGTGAATGACAGAGTTCATCCCCACAGCCGCGATGTCGTCGATCCTGCAACGGCAGTTCGGGGTGGAACGGCATGCGATGCGGGGGCTGCGCGCGCTGGATCCCGGGCGCTGCCGCTTCGCCGGGCCGGCAGCCACCATCCGATACCTGCCGCGACGCGAAGACCTGGATGAGCGGTTTTCTCCCTTCAACCCGGCCTCGCCCTTCGCGCCCGCCTTTGAACAGGTGGCCCCGGGTGCGGTGCTGGTGATCGACGCGGCCGGCGATGACCGCGCCGGCATCCTGGGCGAAATGCTCGCCACGCGCCTGCGCGCGCGGGGCTGCGCCGGTGTCGTCTGCGATGGCGGGATGCGCGATGTCGTGGACCTCGCCGCCGTCGGCCTGCCGGTGATGCATCGCGGCCCGGCGCCGGCCTCCTCCACCGCCACGCTGATGCTGGTGGATTTCGGCCTGCCCGTGAGCTGCGCCGGCGTCACCGTCATGCCCGGGGACTGGATCGTCGCCGATGAGGATGGCGTCATCGTCTGCCCGGCCCGGCACTGGGACGAAGCCAGCACCGAGGTCCGGCAACGGGAAGCCCTGGAACGCTGGGTGCGCCTGCGCCTCGCGGCCGGGGAAGCGATGGAGGGCCTCTATCCCCCCACCCCGGCGGTGAAGGCCCAATACGCAGCCTGGGTCGCGGCGGGATCACCCCCGGGGCGGCTCGTCATCTGAGGGCGGCGACTGGTATGGATGGGCGGCGTTGCACGGGGTTTCGTCCATGTCGAAGGTCGCATTGGTCACCGGCGCGGGGCGCGGCATCGGCCTCGCCACAGCCAGGCGCTTCCTGGCGGAAGGCTGGCGCATCGCGTTGCTCGATATCGATGGGCCGCTGCTCGGCCAGGCGCTGGCCGGGCTCGGCGCGCCGGAACGCCTGCTGGGGCTGCATTGCGATGTGGCGGATGCCGCGGGCGTGCAGGCGGCGGTGCGGCGCGCCGGGACGCATTTCGGCCGGCTCGACGCGCTGGTGAACAATGCCGGCACGGCGGTGTTCAAGCCGATGCTGGAAACGACGCCGGAGGAATGGGCCCGCGTCCTGGCCGTAAACCTGACCGGCCCCTTCCTGACAACGCAGGCGGCGGCGCCGATCATGGCGGAAGGCGGCGGCGGGGCGGTGGTGAACATCACCTCCATCTCCGGCCTGCGAGCCTCAACGCTGCGGGTGGCCTATGGCACCAGCAAGGCCGGGCTTGCGCATCTGACAAAGCAGCAGGCGGTGGAACTGGCGGGGCTCGGCATCCGAGTGAACGCCGTGGCGCCGGGGCCGGTGGACACCGCCATGGCCAAGGCCGTGCACACCCCGGAAATCCGCCGCGACTACCACGACACCATCCCGCTGAACCGCTACGGGCTGGAGGAGGAGTTGGCCGAGGCGATCTTCTTCCTCTGCTCCGACCGAAGCGCCTACATCACCGGCCAGGTTCTGGCCGTGGATGGCGGCTTCGAGGCCACGGGGATCGGCCTGCCGACGCTGCGCGCGGCGCGGCGGAATTTGTAGGCGTCAGCCCCCCCGCCGGCAGGCGTCAGCCCCCCCCCGCCGGCAGGCGTCAGCCCATCGCCGCCAGCGCGCGGCCCGCGGCCAGGCGCAGGATGCGCCCCGGGCGCTCCACCCCGATCAGCCGGTGGACGATCAGGATCACCGTCCGCCCCGCCGTCGCCTCCCCCAGCGTCTCCAGGAAGGCGCGCTCGGTCACGGCGTCGAGGCCGGCGGCCGGCTCATCCAGGATCAGCACCGGCGCCTCCGTCAGCAGGGCGCGGGCCAGGGCAAGCCGGCGGGACTGGCCGCCGCTGAACCGGGCGCCGGCTTCCCCGCAACGGGTGGCAAGGCCCTCCGGCAGGGCGCGCACCATCTCCCCGATCCCGGCGCGGTCCATCGCCTGCCAGAGATCGGCCTCCGACGCCTCGGGCCGGGCAAGGCGGAGATTGGCCTCGATGCTGTCGTCGAACAGGCGGGCATCCTGCGTCAGGCAGGCGATGCGCCCGCGCACGGCAT
>CANJXD010000304.1 GCA_947478535.1 Acetobacteraceae bacterium | reverse complement strand
GGGCTCGGCGCGTTCCAGCCAATCCGCCGGGTTGCCATCCTTCTGCTGGATCGCGTGCTCGCCCGGCGTATCGGCCCAGCCGAGGTTGATGCCGTTCACCCGGATGCGATGCGGGCGGAGACCCAGCGCGGTGTTCTTCGTCAGCACCGCCAGCGCGCCCTTCGACGACGAATACCCCGTCAGGAAAGGCTGCCCGCCATGGGAGGACATGGTGATGACGTTGACGACCGAGCCTGTCCGGCCCTCCGCCACCAGGCGGCGCGCCACGGCCTGGATCAGCTGGAAGGGCGCGCGGGCGTTGATGGCGAACAGCCGGTCCCACAGGGCCACATCGGTCCTGAGGATGGTACCCCGATCCGTCAGCCCCGCCGCGTTCACCAGCCCATCCACCAGCCCGAGTGCCGCTTCCGCCTGGGGCAGGATGGCAGCGGTCTGCCCGGCATCGGCGAGGTCGGCGGCGACGAAGCAGGCCTCCGCGCCCAGCGCCCGCAGCGCCGTGACGACGGCTGCGCCGCGTTCGGCATGGCGCCCGGTGATGGCGACGGCCCGCGCGCCGGCTTCCGCGGCGGCCAGCGCGCAGGCCTCCCCGATGCCCTGCGTGCCGCCGGTGACGAGCACGCAGCGGCCGGCCAGCGAGATCTTCGGCAGCACGCTCATGCGACCTTCCCCGGGCGGCCCTCGGTAAGGGAGCGATAGGCGGCATCGGCCAGCACCAGCGCCTGGCGCCCATCCTCGGCGCCGACCGGCATCGGCGTGCCGTTGGCGACGCCATCGAGAAACGCCGAAAGCTCGATGCGATAGGCGTCGGCATAGCGTTCGAGGAAGAAATGCAGCGGCAGGTCGGTGGAGACCGCCTTGCCATCCGCCTGCTCGACCGTGGTCGCCACGCGGTTGCCGGCGATCAGCCGCCCGGCGCTGCCATGCACCTCCACTCTCTGGTCGTAGCCATAGGCGGCGCGGCGGCTGTTGTTGATATGCGCCATGCGGCCGGAGGCGGTCTTCAGGATGATCATGGCGCTGTCGATATCGCCGGCCTCGCCGATGGCCTTGTCCACCAGCACGGCGCCGGTGGCGAAGACCTCCGCCACCTCCTCGCCGAGCATCCAGCGGGCCATGTCGAAATCATGGATCGTCATGTCCCGGAACAGCCCGCCGGAGACCTTGATGTAGGAGACGGGTGGCGGGCCAGGGTCGCGGCTGGTGATGACCACCTGTTCCACGGACCCGACCGCCCCCGCCTGGATGCGGCGGCGCAATTCGGCGAAATTCGGATCGAAGCGGCGGTTGAAGCCAACCAGCATCGGCACCCCCGCCTGCTGCACCGCCTCCAGGCAGGCATCGACGCGGGCCAGGGACAGGTCGATCGGCTTCTCGCAGAAGATCGCCTTGCCGGCGCGGGCGGCGGCGATGACGAGGTCCGCATGGGTGTCGGTGGAACTGGCGATGATCACGGCCCCCACCGCCGGGTCGGCCAGCGCGGTCGCGGTATCGCTCACCCGGGCGCCGTATTTCGCGGCGAGCGCGCTGGCGGCGGGGGGGTGGACATCGACCACATGGCGCAGCGCCGCCCGGCCGCTGGCGGCCAGGTTCGCGGCATGGATGGCGCCGATTCGACCGGCACCGAATTGAGCGAATTGAAGCATGGCGTTTCCTGACGGGCCGCAGCGGAGCGGGCGCCATCAATCCGTATCCTGGGCACTGCCGTCAACTCGGCGCCGCTGGCTTTGCCGGGCTAAGACCGCGGTTGCACCATTGAGTGCAATGCCGAAGCAGGTCTAGGCTTCCCGCAACGAGATGTGGGAGGTGGCGTGGCGACGATCGGTCTCAGCCGCGTTCGCAAGGCATTCGGCCCGATCGAGGTCGTGCACGGCGTCGATCTCGCGGTCGCGGAAGGTGAATTCGTCGTCCTCGTCGGCCCCTCCGGCTGCGGCAAGTCCACCCTCCTCCGCATGGTGGCGGGGCTGGAGGAGGTGACCTCCGGCGAAATCTCCATCGATGGCGTGGTGGTGAATGAACGCGATCCGAAGGACCGCGACATCGCCATGGTGTTCCAGGACTACGCGCTCTACCCGCATATGTCGGTCGCTGAGAATATGGGGTTTTCCCTGGTCTATCGCGGCGTCCGCCGCCCGGAGATCGCGAAGCGGGTGGCGGAGGCTGCGGCGATCCTCGATATCGCGCATCTGCTGGACCGCCGCCCGAGGGAGCTTTCGGGAGGGCAGCGCCAACGCGTCGCCATGGGCCGGGCCATCGTGCGGGACCCCAAGGTGTTCCTGTTCGATGAGCCGCTGTCGAACCTCGATGCCAAGCTGCGCGTGCAGATGCGGACCGAGATCAAGAAACTGCGCGACCGCCTGCGCGCCACCACGCTCTATGTCACGCATGACCAGGTGGAAGCGATGACGCTCGCCGATCGCATCGTGGTCATGCGCGGCGGCCATATCGAACAATTGGGATCGCCTGAGGATATCTATGACACGCCGGCCACCGCCTTCGTCGCCAGCTTCATGGGCGCGCCGGCGATGAACCTGCTGCCGGCGCGGCTGGAGGATGGCAATGCCTTGCTGGCCGATGGCACGGCCATTCCCGTCTTCCGCGCGTTGGAACCCGGCGACATCCAGCTTGGCTTGCGACCGGAGGCGCTGCACTGGCTGCCACCGGAGAGCCCCGCGCAGGGGGTGGAGATCCGTGGCGTCGCGGCGGTGGTGGAACCGCTGGGGGCGGAAACCCTCGTCACGCTGGAAATCGGGGCCCACACCCTGCACGCCCGCGTGCCACCGCGCAGTGTGCGCATGGCCGGGGAGCCGGTACGCCTCGCGCTCGATCCCATCGACATCCATCTGTTCGCCGCCGATGAGGGGGGGCGCCGGCTGTGAGCCTCGATTGCCTCGCCATCCCGCCGGAAGCATTGGGCCAGGGCACCGGCATCGGCTTCGCCGTGGTGGCGGATGCGGCGGCGCTGACGCGGGCCTTCGCCGCGCAGCTCATCGCGGAGTATCAGGCGGCCAAGGCCTCCGGCCGCCCGCGCGTGCTGTTCATCATCCCTGTCGGGCCGGTCGGGCAGTATGACCTGCTGACCGAACGCTGCATGGCGCAGGGCCTGCCGCTCGGCGATCTGACGCTGCTCGGCATGGATGAATACCTGACACCCGGGGGCGAGTGGCTGCCGGAGGAGGACCCGCGCAGCTTCCGCGGCCACATCCAGCGCCATCTGTTGCAGAAGTTGGACCCGTCGCTGGCGCCGCGCGTGGTGTTTCCGCATCCGCAACGGCTCGGCGAGCCGGCGGCGGAGATCGCGGCGCATGGGGGTGTGGATGCCTGCTTCGGCGGCGTCGGCATCTGCGGCCATATCGCCTTCAACGAACCGCCAGAGCCCGGCGAGACCGTCAGCGCCGCCGAGTTCGCGGACCGGCCGACGCGCGTGCTGGCGCTCAACCGCGAAACCCGGACCATCAATGCCGTGACGGCCACGGGCGGCGCGATCGACCTGGTGCCCGAACGCGCCGTGACGCTGGGGATGCGGGAGATTCTGGGCGCGCGGAAGATCAGGCTGTTCATGAACCGGCCATGGCAGCGCGGCATCGTGCGGAAGATGCTGCACGGCCCGATGACGGCGGCGGTGCCGGCCTCCCTCATCCAGCGCCACCGCGATGCCGCGGTGGTGGTGACGGAGGAAGTGACTCGCCTGCCCGGACCCGTATTGGCATGACGCAGGCCCGCATGAAGATCGCGCTGATCGGCCATGGTGCCTGGGGGCGCCATCACGCGCGGGCGCTGAAGGCGGCTCCCTCCGCCGAGCTCGTGGCGATCGTCGCGCGGGGCCATGAATCGGCGACCGAGGCCGCGGCGGATAACCCCGGCGTGCGGGTGCTGCGGGAAAAGGGCGCCGTGCTCGCGGACCCCACCATCGAGGCCGTGGTCGTCGCCGTGCCGAATGCGCTGCACGCCCGCGTGGCACTCGCGGCGCTGGAGGCCGGCAAGCATGTGCTGCTGGAAAAGCCGATGGCGCTGACGCTGCCGGATTGCGACGCGCTGATCGCCGCCGCCGCGCGCGCGGGGCGCGTGCTGACCATCGGCCATGAGCTTCGCGTCAGCCGCCAATGGGCGCCAATCCGTGCGATGATCGCGGCCGGCACCATTGGCCGGTTGCGCCATGCGGCGGTGTCGCTGTTCCGCTTTCCCTATCGCGATGGCAGCGGCGGCTGGCGTTACGATGCGGCGACGGTGGGCTCCTGGATTCTGGAGGAGCCCGTGCATTTTTTCGACCTGCTGCTGTGGTATGGCCGCGAACTCGGCCCGCCGGTTTCCGTGCGCGCCACGCCGGAAGGCGATCCCGCCATGCCGCTCGCACTCGCCGTCACGCTCCGCTTCGCCGATGGCGCCTTCGCCACGCTGAACACCGTGATCGGCGGCTTCGAGCATCATCTGGCGCTGCATGCGATGGGGGAAGGCGGCGCGATTCGCGCGCTGTGGTCCGCCGATATGGACCGCAGCGGGGAACCGCGGGCGAGCCTGCATGTCTTCGAAGGCCGCGCGAAGCCGGGCCAGGTCGCGCGCGCCATACCCTTCGAGAAAAGCGGCGAGATCTTTGAGCTGGAGACCCAGGCCGAACTTGCCATCCAGGGTTTTCGGGCTGGCCGCGCCCTGGTGCCGGCCGAGGAGGCCCGCGCCGCCATCGCCTGCTGCCTGCTTGCCGAACGCTCTGCGCGGGAAGGCGGGCGCGAGATTCCCTGGAGCGAGGCGGAGGCCTTGCCCTAGCCTCATCGTCAACAACCACAAAACCGGAGGGATGTTCACCATGTTCACGAGACGCACGCTGCTTGCGGCTTCGGCCGTTGGCCCGCTCGCGATGCCGGCGCTCGGCCAGACGCGCCGGCGCATCAGCTTCCTCACCTGGAACATCATCGACCAGGAACCGCTGATCCGTCGCTGGATCGCGAGCTTCGAGGCCGCGAATGCCGGCGCCGAGGTCGAATGGCTCGACAAGAAGGGGCCGGAACTGCCGCCCTTCTACCAGACGCAACTGGCCGCGGGCACGCCGCCCGACGTCATCAACACCCAGGGCGCGCTGTGGCTCGAATACGCCGCTGGCGGCGCGCTGCTGGACATGACGCCGATGCTGGCCGCCGATGCCACGCTGCGCAACAGCTACAACGCGGAATACCTGTCCAACTGGGCCTATGAGGGGCGCAACTACATGCTGCCCTTCTACATCACCAAGACCCTGTTGTTCTACAACAAGCCGCTGTTCCAGCGCGCTGGCCTGTCCGGCCCGCCGCAGAATTTCGACCAGATCCTCGAATTCGCGGGCAAGATGGCGCAGGGCGACAATACCGGCTTCCTCACGCTCAATTTCGACTGGCTCTACTGGCCGTTGTTCGCGATGAACGGGGTGGAACTGCTGACGCCCGATCTCCGCCGCCCCGCCTTCAACACGCCGAAGGCAGTGGAGGTGGTGGAGAAGCTGGCGCGGGCGAGCGATACCGGTGCCATCAACAAGATCAGCTGGACCGGCCGCTGGGTGGAGCCGAATGGCGCCTTCGCCGCCGGCAATGTCGGCATGCTGCACGCCCATTCCCCGGCCTATTTCTTCATCAAGGGCCAGGGCAGCTGGGTGAACCCGGACAGCCTGGGTGTCGCCCATATGCCCGGCGGCTTTTCCACGCCGAACAGCCACGGGCTCGGCGTTTCCAAGGGCAGCCGCAACCCGGAACTCGCCTTCGCCTTCGTCAAGCACATCACGGCGCGCCAGCAGGCGTCCATGCTGGCGAATGAACGCCTGATCCTGACCGGCAATACGGAAGTGGACCAGGCGCTGCTGACCCGTCTGCGGACGGAGAGCCCGCAGGTGCACCAGGTGCTGACGACGCAGTTGGAACAGACGGACAAGATGGTCGGCCGCTGGCCGATGGCGAATGACGCCCGGGTAAAGGATGCCTTCTGGGCCGAATTGCAGAACGCCCTGCTCGGCCGCAAGCCCGCCCGCCAGGCGCTGGCCGATGCCGAACGGCGCGTGACGCGCGAATTGGGGCGCGCCTGAGATGATGGGGCGGAGGAAGACCAGGCAATCCCTGCTGATCGTCTGCTTCCTCCTGCCCTCGCTCGCGATCTTCTTCCTGTATCGCGTGCTGCCGCTGGGCTGGAATGTCGTGCTGTCCTTCCAGTCCTGGTCACCGATGCGGCCTTCCCGCTGGGTCGGGCTTGAACACTATGAGGAGATGTTCTTCTACGACGATCAGTTCTGGACCGCCTTCACCAATACGCTGATCTGGATCGGCTCCGCCCCCATCGCCATCGCGCTGGCGCTCGGCATCGCGCTGCTCGTGAACAGCGACCTGAAGGGGGCGAGCGTCTATCGCACCATCGTCTTCCTGTCCTACCCGCTGATGACGGTGGCAGTCGGCATCGTCTGGCGCTGGATGTATGATGAGCGCGGCGGCTTCATCAACTGGGCGCTGCGGGCGATGGGTATCATCGACAAGCCGCTCGGCTTTCTCCAGAGCTTCGACATGGCGCTGCCGGCGGTGATCGTCACCGATATCTGGCAGATCCTCGGCTTCTACATGATCGTGCTGCTGGCGGGGTTGCAGCAGATTCCCCAGCATCTGTATGAGGCCGCCCGCGTCGATGGCGTGCCGGCATGGGCGCGGTTCTGGCGCATCACCCTGCCGATGCTGCGGCCATCGCTGTTCATCTGCGCGGTCATCGGCCTGCTGAATTCGATGACGGCCTTCGACCTCGTCTATGTGATGACCGGCGGCGGGCCCGGCGACGCGACGGAGCTTCTCATCACCTACATCTACCGCATGGGCTTCGGGCAGACGAAGTTCGACTATGCCGCCGCCGTCACCGTCGTGCAGTTCTCGCTGCTGGTGGCGCTGACGGTGCTGGCCAATCGCTTCGCCGGCGGCAATGCCGGCGCGGTGGAGCGCGATTGATGACGCATCGCTTTCCCTGGGCGCGCCACGCCGTCCTCATCCTGGTGTCGGTCGTGATGCTGCTGCCCTTCTACTGGGTCATCAAGACGGCGCTGACGAATGAGAACATCTACGCCTATCCACCGCGACTGCTGCCGCTCGACCCGCATTTGTTCAACTTCGTCGATGTCTGGTACCTGATCCCGTTCCCACGCTACCTGTTCAACAG
>CANJXD010000303.1 GCA_947478535.1 Acetobacteraceae bacterium | reverse complement strand
GGGAGATCAGGACGTCGATCGGGTTGCCGATGGCGTATACGCCGACGAAGACCAGCGCCGACATCGCCAGCATGACGAGGGCAGCCTGCAAAAGCCGTTGGATCACATATCCGAGCATCTGCGTCAGTATCGGGGCATGGACAGCGGACGCAAGCCGTTCCTAGCATGGGATATGCAGGAAGCTTTCGGGAGACACCGTCGATGAGCCGCAAATTCGTCCAGCTTGCCCTTTCCGCGACCATGGGGGCGATGCTCGCCAGCACAGCGGGCGCGCAGACCCTGACGCTCGGCGTGCGCGCCGGTCCGGAGTCGATCGATCCCCACTTCACCGCCACCGGCACCCATGCCGAGACGCTGTTCCATGTCTTCGACTCGTTGACGCGGTCCGGCCCCAACCTAGAGATCCTGCCGGGCATCGCGGAAAGCTGGCGCGTGGTGAACCCCACCACCTGGGAGTTCAAGCTGCGCCAGGGCGTTAAGTTCCACGATGGCTCCGACATGACGGCGGAAGATGTCGCCGCCTCGATACGCCGCATGCAGGTGCTGTCGGGCCCGAATCCGACGCGCGTCTATGTCCGCCGCGTCCAGGAAGTGCGCGTCGTCGACCCCTACACCATCAACATCATCACCGATGGCCCGGCGCCGACCCTGCCGAACGACTTCATCCGCGTCTTCATCACCAAGGGCGCCATCACCACGGCGCTGACGCCAGAGACAGCGAACGAGGCCTTCAATTCCGGCCGCGCCGCCATCGGCACCGGCCCCTATCGCTTCGTGTCCTGGACGCCGCGCGAGCAATTCACGGCGGAACGTTTCGACGGCTATTGGGGCGGCCGCCCGGCCTGGGCGCGGCATGTACGGCGCGAAATTCCGAACGACGCCAACCGCGTGGCGCAGCTGCGCACCGGCCAGGTGGACATGATCGTCCGCGTCCCCGCCGCCGATGTCCCGACGCTGGAGCGCGACCTCACGCTGTCGGTGGTGAAGGCGGATACCGTCTATGTCTTCAACTTCCAGTTCGACTTCCGCGAGCAGACGCCGCAGGTCTCCGCGCGGGATGGCTCCCGCCTCGCCACCAACCCCTATCGTGACGCGCGGGTGCGGGAGGCGATCGATCTTGCGCTCGATCGTCGTGCGCTCGCTGAGATCGCGATGGAAGGGCTCGGCACGCCGCAGGGGCAGATGGTCACGCCCAGCATCTTCGGCTTCAACCCGGCCCTGCCGATCCCCACGCCGAATGTCGCGCGCGCCCGCCAGTTGCTGACGGAAGCGGGCTTCCCCAACGGCTTCCGCATGACGCTGAACTTCACCAATGACCGCCTGCCGGGCGACCGCGGCGTCGGGACGGCGATGGCGCAGATGCTGGCGCGTATCGGCCTCGAGGTGCAGGCGGCTGGCCAGCCCTCCGCCGTGATCTTCCCGCAGCGCGCGCGGGGCGAGCTGTCCAACATCATGGCGGGCTGGGGCACGCTGACGGGGGAGGCGAACTACACCTATTCCTCCAACGCCCACACCAACAACCCGACCCTGCGCCTCGGTGCCTTCAACTGGCACGGCTATTCGAACCCGGAGATGGATCGCCTGATCCAGGCCGCCGCGGTCGAGTTGGATGACGCCAAGCGGCGGGAGCTGCTGCAGCAGGTGGGCGCCCTGTTCAACAGCGAACGCGTCTCCCTGCCCCTCGCCTCCGTTGGTTCTGCCTGGGCGATGCGGCGTGACCGCGTGACGATGGCAGGCGGCCGCGTGGATGAGGAGACCTACGCGTGGGACATCTCCCCGGCCGCGCGCTAACGGCATGAGGATCGCCGACAGCAACTGGGGCGACATCGCGGCGTATCTTCGCCGCGATGACCGGGTGGTGCTGCCCTTCGGCAGCACCGAACAGCACGCCCAGCTTTCGCTCTGCACGGATGCCATCCTGGCGGAGCGCGTGGCGTTGGAAGCCGCCGCGCCGCTGGGCGTGCCGGTCTACCCCGCCATGCCGTTCGGCCTCGCCCCGTATTTTGCGGCTTTTCCGGGTAGCGTTTCCCTGCGTGTGGAAACGTTGCTGGCGGTGGCGCGGGATCTGATCGAGAGCCTGGCGAATAGCGGCTTCCGCCGCATCCTCCTCGTCAACGGGCATGGCGGCAACGCGCCGGTCGGCGCGCTGGCGCAGCAGATGATGACGGAACGGCCGGAGCTCTCGATCAAGTTCCACAACTGGTACAACGCGCCCCGCACCTGGGCCGCGGCGATGGCGGCGGACCCTTCCGCGAGCCACGGCAACTGGTTCGAGAATTTTCCCTGGACGCGCCTGCCCCACGCCACGGCACCGGACGGCGTGAAGCCGAAGCCGGACCTCATCCGGATGAAGGCCAGCGGCCCGCAACGGGTGCGGGAGATCCTCGGCGACGGTGCCTTCGGCGGCCCCTGGCAACTGCCCGATGCCGTCACCGCCGCGATCTGGCAGGCCGGCGTCGAGGAAACCCGCGAAGCGCTGGAAGGACCCTGGGCATGAGTGCCGCCGACCCGATCCTGATCTGGGGCGCCGGCGCCATCGGCGGCACGCTCGGTGCCTATTGGGCGCGGGCGGGGCATGACGTGCTGCTTGTCGATACCGTCGCCGAGCATGTCGAGGCCTGCCGCACCACCGGCCTTGAGATCTTCGGCCCGGTGGAGGAGTTTCGCCAGGTCATCCCCGCCGTCACACCGGCGGAGCTGACCGGCACCTATTCCCGCATCATCCTGGCTGTGAAGGCGCAGGCGACGAAGCTGGCGCTGCCAATGCTGTCCCCGCATTTGGCCGCCGATGGCTTCGTCTTCTCCGCCCAGAACGGGCTGAACGAGGTGGAGATCGCCGAAGCCGTGGGCGCCGAGCGCACCATGGGCTGCTTCGTGAATTTCTCCGCGGATTGGCACGGGCCGGGCCGTATCCTGTACGGCAGCCGAGGCTCCCTCGTGGTGGGGGAGATCGACGGGTCCATCCGCGACCGCACCCGCGCGATGTTCGATCTGGCCAAACAGTTCGAGCCGGATGCGATCCTGACGGACGACATCTGGGCCTATCTCTGGGGCAAGATGGGCTATGGCGCGATGCTGTTCGCGACCGCGCTGAACCACGACAGCATGACCGAAAATTTCGCCGACCCCGCCCGCCTGCCCGCCTTCCTCGCCCTCGGCCGCGAAGTGGTGGCGACCGCACTCGCCCGTGGCGTCACGCCGCGCGGCTTCGGCGGCTATGAGCCCATGGCCTTCGCGCCGGGCCGGCCGGAGGCGGAGGCCATCGCCGTCATCGCCTGGCTGCGCGAATTCACCTCCCAATCCGCGAAGACCCATTCCGGCATCTGGCGGGATCTCGCGGTGCGCAAGCGCAAGACGGAAGCGGGATCGCAGTTGAACATCACGCCCCGCCTTGCCGCCGAGCACGGCATCCCGACGCCGGCGCTCTCCGCCGTCGGCCGCCTGATCGCCGATATCGAGGAAGGCCGCCGGGAACAATCCCGGGAAACCTTCTGGGCGCTTCTGGAAGCGATCTGACCATGTCCGACCCCGTGCTGGACCACCTGCTGGCAACGCGTGCCGCGTTCGTCGAGCGGCTCGCCGATCTCATCGCCTGCCGCTCCGTCTCCACCGATCCCGCCTATGCCGAGGGCATGGCGGAGGCGCGGGCGTGGTGGATCGCGCGGCTGACCGCGATGGGCTTCGAGGGTGCGCGCGAACTCGGGGCCGGCGGGCATCCCGCGGTCACCGCGCGCTGGCAGGGTGCTGGGCCTGAAGCACCAACGCTGCTGGTCTATGGCCATTACGACGTGCAGCCGCCGGACCCGGTGGAGGCCTGGACCTCCGCCCCTTTCACGCTGACCGCGCGAAACGGCCGGCTCTACGCGCGCGGCGTTTCGGACGACAAGGGGCCGTCGCTGCTGGCCCTCGAAACCCTCGGCGCCTTCCTCACGGTCGAAGGCCGGCTGCCCTGCAACATCACCGTGCTGCTGGAAGGCGAGGAGGAATGCGGCTCCGCGTCGCTGGCAAAAATCCTGGATCAGAATCGGGACTGGCTGCGCGCGGATGCCGTGCTGTCCGCCGATGGCGCCCGCTGGCGCGCCGACCTGCCGACGATGACAGTGGCGACGCGCGGCAATATGGCGATGGAAGTCACGCTCCGCACCGCGGCGAAGGATCTGCATTCCGGTCGCTATGGCGGCGTCGCCCCCAATGCCCTGCACGCGATGGCGCGGCTGGTGGCGACACTGCACGAGGAAGACGGCACCATCCGCGTCGCGGGTTTCTCCGAAGGGGCGACGCCGCCGACGAACAGCCAGCGGGAGGCGCTGTCCCGCATCCCCTACGATGTCCCGGCGCATGATGCCTCGATCGGCATCGCGCCGAGCGGGCGGACCACCGCAGAATTTCTCGAAAGTCTCTGGCTGAAGCCGACGCTCGACCTCAACGGGCTGTGGGGCGGCTATACCGGCGCCGGCGGCAAGACCGTGATCCCCGCCGAGGCCCACGCGAAAATCTCGATGCGCCTGGTCCCCGGCCAGGACCCGAAGCGCGCCGCCGCCGCCGTCACCGCCCACCTGCAGGCGCATTGCCCGAAGGGTGCAACGCTTTCCATCCGCGCCGCGCGGGATGGTTCGCTGGCGACGGCGGTGCCGGATGCCCACCCGCTGCTGCTCGCGGCCGAGGGCGCGCTGGAGGACACCACCGGCCGGGCGCCACTCCGCGTGCGGATGGGTGCGACCCTGCCGCTGACGGATATCGTCAAACGCGTGCTCGGCCTCGATACCGTCATGTTCTCCTTCGCCACGGCGGATGAGGATTTCCACGCACCGGATGAGAACTGGCGCGAAAGCGCGATGCCGGACGGCTTCGCCGCCTGGGTCGCGCTGATGCGGCGCATGGGCGCGGTGAAGGCGGCGGATTTCAGATAGGCAGACGCGCCTCGTACGCCTGCTTCAGCCGTACCCAACCATCCCAGAAGGAGGTCGGCGCCCGACCCGCCAGCCGCTCGACGAGTGCATCCAGATGCGCGTGCCAGCCGGCGCTGACATTCAGCATCGAGGCCCGGTCGGGCAGGCGGCGATGGATGACCGTCAGCAGCACCTGGTCGCCCTTCGGAGAGAGTTCGAAGGTCACTTCGCTCGCCACGCCCCAGCCGATGACCAGAAGCCGTGGCGCATCGAGGGCGATGATGCTGCTCTGCATCCGGTGCTCGGCCGGGAAGCCCGCGGGCCGTTCCCCCGGCGGATCGCTGATCTCCTCGTTGCGCCAAACGAATTCGAAGGGCGCCCCGATGCGGAGATCCATCGCCCCGGCGGCGAGCCATTGGCGGCGCAGAGTTTCATCCGTCAGATAGGCCCAGACCCGCTCGATCGGGCCGGGCAGAAGCCGGCTGATCGTGAGCGTGGCGGGCTCGGTCAGGCTGCCATAGGGATCGAGGCCGGCGAGATCGGTCATCTGTCGTCTCCTTCGGGGATGGGGGTCTTGCGCGCGTCTTCCGCCCGCAACAGGCCTTCGAGCAGGTCGAGGCGGCTGGTCCAGAAGCCTTCGTAGAAGGCCAGCCAGCGATGGGCGGAGGCCAAGGGGCCGGGCTCAAGCCGGCAGAAATGTGTCCGTCCCCGCACCTCGCGCCGGATAAGCCCGGCCTGTTCCAGGGCCTTGATGTGTTTCGACGCGGCCGCAAGCGAAATGGAGAATGGCGCGGCCAACTCGCCGACGCTCCGCCCCCCCGCGGCAAGGTCGCGCAGCATGCGCCGGCGCGTGGCGTCGCCGAGGGCGTGGAAGATGGCATCCAGGGCCGGGCTTTGATATTCAACCATACGGTTGATCATATGCGCACGGCTGAAAACATTCAACCATTCAGTTGAATGAATCTTGGCGGCCTCAGCCCCGCGCGCGCACCACCGTCACGCTGCACGGCGCTTCCGCCGCCACCTCGGCGGAGACGCTGCCCAGCACGCGGCGCTTCAGCGACGCCGCCCGCGCGCCCATCACCATGTGGTCCACGCCATTCATCCGCAGGTAGTCCAGCAGCGCATCCGCTGGGCTCACGGATTCCAGAACATGAAAGGTGATGCGCCCGTCCGGCAGGCCGAGCGGCGTCGCCCAGTGCTTCAACTCCGCCAAGCGCTGTACATGCTTGTTGCGCCCCTGCTCATCCAGCGTGGTGTCCAGCGTGATGCGGTTCTGCCGCAGCACGTTGAGGCAGGCGAGCCGCGCGCCCGGCTTCGTCGCCAGGATCTCCCCCACCATCCGCCGCAGCGTCACGGCAAGCCCTGAATCCTGGTCCGAGACATCGACGGCGACCGCGACGATGGGTGCTGCCGGTGCCGCTTCGGCGGCTTCCGGCGCCGGGCCGAACTCCACGCGATGGTCGGGGTGGAAACGGCGGCGGATCACCGCGCTCCAGGGGTCCTGCTGCAGCTTCCGCGCCCGCGCCGTCAGCGCCACCTGCGCGGGATGCCGCAGGTCAAAAGCCAGTTGCGCCGCCGAGGGATGGCGCCGGTCCGGCCGCACTTCGAGGCAGCGCAGGATGATCTCCTGCAGCCATTCCGGGCAATCCGGGCGCAATTGGCGCGGCGGCGCCGGGTCCTTCCACAGCCGGCGCTTGAGGCCCGACAGGCGCTGCGGATCGCCGAAGGGGCGGGTGCCGGTGGTGAAGAAATACAGCATGGCGCCGAGGGCAAACAGGTCGCTGCGCGGTTCGCGGCGCACGCCCATCACCTGTTCCGGCGCCATATAGGGGGCGGTGCCGTAGGGCAGGCGGAACTCCTCCTCCATCAGATCCGGCAATTGCGCGTGGCGGGACAGGCCGAAATCGACCAGCACCGCCTCCCCTTCCGGGCGCATCAGGATGTTGCTCGGTTTCACGTCGAGGTGGACGACATGCTGGCGATGCAGCGCATCCAGCGCCTCCGCCACCCGCGCGCCGATCGCCGCGATTTCCTCCACCGGCACGGGCAGGCGTTCGATCACCGGCAGCAGGCTGCCGCCGGAGATGCGCTCCATCACGAGGTAGGGCTGCGCGTCGAAGCCCCCCTTGGCGATGAAGCGCGGCACATGCGGGCCGGTCAGCCGCGGCAGGATCATCTGCTCCATCTCGAAGGAGACGATGGAAGCCGGGTCCTCCCCTTCCGCCAGGCGCGGCAGCTTCATCAGCAGCGGGCCGGGG
>CANJXD010000302.1 GCA_947478535.1 Acetobacteraceae bacterium | reverse complement strand
GTGGTCCGCCAGCTCGGCACCACGGGCGCCGAGGCGGAGGCGATGAGTGTCGCCGAATGCGCGGCGCTGATCCGGGCGGAGAATGCCGTGTGGCGGCCGCTGATCCGCGACCTCGGCATCAAGCTGGAGGCCTGACGCAGCGATGGGCCGCATCCGCACGGTGCTGGGGGATATCGCGCCGGAGACGCTCGGCATCACGCTGATGCATGAGCATATCCTCTGCGACATCACCCCCCCGGCGCTGCGCGGGAGGCCCGAGCTTGAGGCGCCGATCACGCTCCGCAACCGCTTCGACATCGACTACGGCCGCATCCCGCATGCCGGGAAGTCCCAGCAGCTCGACCGCGCGCTGATGACGGAGGAGGTGGCGGCCTTCGCGGCTGATGGCGGGCAGGCGATGGTGGAGCTCACCATCGGCGGCCTGGCGCCGGACCCGCTGGGGCTCGCCGAGATCGCGCGCGCGACGGGCGTGCAGGTGGTGGTGGGCTGCGGGCACTACACCCACGCCTTCCAGGACCCGGGCAACGCCACGCGCGACGCGGATGATTTCGCGCGGGAAATGGTCGCCGCCGTCACCACCGGTGCCTGGGGCACGGAAATCCGCGCCGGCATCATCGGGGAGATCGGCTGTTCCGAGGTCTGGACGGCGCAGGAAAAGCGCGTGCTGGCCGGCGCCGTCCTTGCGCAGCGGGAAACCGGCGCGGCGCTGACCATCCATCCCGGCGTCGATCCGGACCAGCCGCAGGCGATCATCGACTTCGTCCGTGCCCATGGCGGCGATGTCCCGCGCACCATCATCGACCATGTGGACCGCACGATCTTCGACCTCGACCGGCTGTACCGCCTGGCCGATACCGGCTGCGTGCTGGAATTCGACCTGTTCGGCTTCGAGCAGGGCTATTGGGCCTTCATGCCCATCCATATGCCGAATGACGTCGCGCGCATCGCCATGATCCGCGCCCTGTTCGACCGTGGCCATGGCGCGCAGGTCGCGATTTCCCAGGACATCTGCCGGCTGACGCGGCTGCTGGCCTATGGCGGCCACGGCTTCGGCCATATCCTGCGCAACGTCTTGCCGCTGATGCGCGAACGCGGATTTTCCGAGGCCGAATTGCACCAGTTGATGGTGGAAACCCCACGCCGGCTGCTGACCATTCCGTAGTGCGCGCTACTCCACGCGGATATTCGCGGCCTGCGCCACTTCCCGCCACCGGCGGAGATCGGCCTGCAGGAAGGCGTCCGCCGCCGCCGCATTGCCGCTGCCGGGCGTGGCACCTTCGGTGGCCAGGTAGTTCGCCAATCGCGGATCGGCCAGCGCCTCATTCGCGGTGGCATTGACCATGTCCCGGATCGCTGGCGGCATGCCGCGGCGCGCCAGCAGGCCCCACCAGATGCCGGCCTCATAGCTGGGAAAGCCGCTTTCGCGCGGCGTCGGGCCGGGCGGGCCATTGGCCGGGCGCTGTTCGGAGGTCCACCCTAGCACCTTCACCCGCCCGCCCTGGATCACCCCGGCGGCGGAGGGCATGGTGGTGAAGATCAACTGGATCGTGCCCGCGACGAGGTCCGTCGTCGCTGGTCCCATGCCGCGATAGGGCACATGGGTCATCCGCAGCCCGCCGGCTTCCCGCGCGAACAACTCCGTCGCCAACTGGTTGATGCTGCCGGGGCCGGAGGATCCGTAATCCACCTTCTCCGGATTGGCGCGGATATAGGCCGCGGCTTCGGCCAGGGTATTCGCGGGGAAGCTGGGTGCCGCGATGACGACGAGTGGCGCCGTGGCCAGCACCGCGATCCCCTCGAAATCCACCGCCGCGTCATAGGGCGTGCGCTGCACCGCCGCGCTGGTGGAGAAGGTGGAGGAGGTGACCATCAGCGTGTAGCCATCCGCCGGCAGCCGTGTGACCTCGGCCGAGCCGATGGTGCTGCCCGCGCCCGGCTTGTTGTCGATCACCACGGGCTGGCCGAGCTTGCGCTGCATGATCTCCGCCAGCGGCCGGGCCACGGCGTCGTTGCTGCCGCCGGGCGGGAAGGGGACGACGATGCGGATCGGCCGCACCGGCCAGGCGCCCTGCGCCCGCACGATGGCGGGGGCGGCGGGGGCGGCGGCGAGCGCCAGCAGGGCGCGACGGCGGACGGTCATGCGGTGTTTCCTCCTCGGCGGTTTGGGCGCCATCATCGCCGGGCTTGCGCCGTGCCGCCACTCCCCCGCTTCCCTCCCGCGTCAGGCGGGTGGATGCTAGCCGCACACGGTGACGGGGACGGAAACGACATGCTGACGAAGTGGCGGAACGGAATGGCGGGCGCGATGCTGGCCCTGGGCTTGCCGGGAGCTTCTGTCGCGCAGCAAGCCCCCACGCAGCAGGCCTCCACGCCGATCACCTTGCAGAGCTTCGGCTCCTACCATGTCGGTGGGCGGGAGGTTTCGATCGCCGGCAAGCCGATCATCGAATACCTGCCCACGGTCGGCGGCGCGCCGCTCCGGATCGACCCGAACGGCACCTATGTCGTGGGACAGATGTATGCCCAGTTCATGGTCCCCGCCGCGCAGCGCGGCACGGCACCCTTGATGCTGTGGCACGGCGCCTACCTCACCGGCGTGACCTATGAGAATACGCCGGATGGGCGGGAGGGCTGGCAGCACTTCTTCCTCCGCCGCGGCTGGGCGACGACGGTGACGGATGCCGTGGAGCGCGGGCGCAGCGGTGCGGCGATGTCGCCCGATATCTTCGGCCTGCCGATCTACCTGCCCACCGCCAACCCGTGGGAGCGATTCCGCATCGGCGATGGCAATGGCTCCCACGCCCGCGCCACAGTGCTGCCGGGCAACCAGTTCCCGACCGAGCCCGCCAACTACCTGTCCTTCATGCGCCAGGTCGTGCCGCGCTACCTCGGGACGGATGAGGATGTGATCAGCGCTTATGTCGCGCTGCTCGAACGCAGCGGGCCGGCCGTGGTCATCGCCCACAGCCAGGGGGGCGCCTTCGCCTGGCAGGTCGCGCAGCGGCGGCCGGACCTGTTCCGTGCCCTGGTGCTGGTGGAACCCGCCGGCACCGGCGTGATGGCGGAAGCGGCGAAGCTGCGCGGCATTCCGCAATTGCTGGTCTATGGCGACTACGTCGATGCGGACCCGCGCTGGTCCGTCATCCGCACCAATGCCCGCCGCTTCTCCGCCGCGATCCGGGAGGCCGGCGGCAAGGTGGAGGATGTGGACCTGCCGAGCCGTGGCATCCGTGGCAACAGCCACATGGTGATGATGGACCGCAACAGCGATCAGGTGGCGCAGGTGATCCAGGATTGGCTGGCGGCGGAGGGGTTCTGGCGCTGAGGGCGTGACCCTGCCCGGCGTGTTGCCGCGATTGCCCTGGGCGCTGATCGCGGCGGCTTGCCTCGGCATGTTCGCCGCCTCCGCCAGCGGCACCACGCGCGCGCCCTTCCTCCTGGACATGGCGCGCGATCTTTCGACGAGCCTGACGCTGACGGCGAACGTCATGGCGATGACCTCGGTCGCCTGGGGGACATCGTCGGTGATGGCGGGCGCGCTGTCGGATCGCTTCGGGAGGCGCCCCTTCCTGCTCGGCGGGCCGGTCGGCCTGGCGCTGGGCACGGTTGGCGTCGCGCTGTCCGAAAGCTTCGTCGGTGTCGCCTTCTGGGCCACGGCGGCGGGCGCCTCGGCCGGCACCTTCACGGGTGCGCTGATGACGGAGGTGTCCGCCCGCGTCGAGGATCGGCAGCGCGGAAGGGCACTCGGCTATGCCATTTCCGGCCAGTCCATGGCGCTGCTGGTGGGCGTGCCGGCGGCGGCCTGGGTCGGCGCCCATATCGGCTGGCGCGGCGTCAATCTTTGCGTCGCCGCCATCACCCTGCTCTCCGTGATCGGCCTGGCCCTGACGACGCGCCAGCCGGTCTCCGCTTCGGGCGGCGGGCGAACGGGGCGGACGAACTACCGGGCCGCGCTGTCGCCCCGCGTGCTACGGCTGCTGGCGATGGGGGTGGCGGAGCGCACCTGCTACGGGCTCACCGTGGTCTTCTTCGCCACCTTCCTGCAATCGACCTACGCGATCTCGCTGAGTGCCCTGGCCATTCCGCTCGCGCTGTTCGCGGTCGGCAATATCCTGGGCACGACGCTCGGCGGGCAATTGGCGGATCGGCTCGGCAACCGCATGCTCGTCTATGCCGGCGCCATGGTCGGCGCCGCGCTGGCGGCCTTCCCGCTGTTTCTCTGGCGGGGCGGGCTGGTCGGCTCCATCGGCCTCGGCTTCATCTTCATCATGATGACGGCGACCGCGCGCCCCGCGCTGATGGCGGCACTGAGCAATGTGCCGGATGAGGTGCGCGGGACGGTGCTCGGCCTCAACGTCACCTCATCGGCCGTGGGCTGGCTGAGCGCCGCCTCGCTTGGCGGCCTCATCATCGGGCAATTCGGCTTCGCCGGCTTCGCGCCCATGGCCGCGGTGCTCGCGCTGTCCGGCGCCGCGCTGGCGGTGCTCGCCCGGCGGGACCAGTAGAGGCTACCGCGTCAGGCGCGCCTGGGTCAGTCGCGTGTAGTCGTAGCCCGTCGCCTCATAAATGACGCCGCGGCGGGAGGCCCAGAAATTCGTCATCTGGTAGAGCGGGATGATGCCGACATCGCCCATCGCCATCGCCACACCTTCCCGCAGCATCGCCGAACGGCGATCCTCGTCGAGCGTGGTCATCGCACGCGCCGTCAATTCATCCAGCGCCGGGTTCGAATAGCCGGACCGGTTGAAGGCGCCGGTCAGTCGTTCGCGGCTATAGGTGTTGAACAGGTTCACCATCGCATAGCCCGCATGGGTCTGGCTGGCCCAGCCGAACATCGTCACGGCGTAGTCCAGATTGGCGGCGCGGGAGGCGTAGGCGGCGAAGGGCACCGCCTCCACCTGCGTCTGCACGCCGATGCGCGCCCACATCTGCCCGATCGCCTGCGCCGAGATCGAATCCGTGGGCCGCGAGGTCGCGGAGACATGCACGGTGATGCGGAACCCCTGAGGATAGCCCGCTTCCGCCAGCAGCCGCCGCGCCGCCTCCGGATCGAAGGCCGGCACGGGCACGGCCGGGTTGTAGGCCGGGGAGAAGGACGGCATCCACTGCCCGTTCGGCGTGGCGGTGTTCTGCATCACCCGGTCCGTCAGACCGGCGCGGTTGATGGCGATGGACAGCGCCTGGCGCACCCGCTGGTCCCGTAGCGGGTTGCGCGCCAGCGGCCTGCCGTCATGGTCCGTGACGAAGGGCGCGATCTCCGCCGCCTGATTAGGCGCGAGGTAGATCAGCCGCATTCCCTGGCGTGAATGCACGGCGAAGCGCGCATCGGATTGCAGCCGCGGCAGGTCATTCGGCGATGGCGTGTCGATCAGATCCACCGTGCCGGACAGCAGCGCAGCCGTGCGCGCCGCGGTGTTCGGCAGGTACTTGATGGTCGCGGCGTCCCAATCCGGCCGGGGGCCCCACCAATCCTCGTTGCGCACCAGCTCCGTCTGCTCGTTGGTGGAGTAGCGGACCAGGCGATAGGGCCCCGTCCCGATGGCAGCCCGGCCGGCATTGTAGTCCTCCGTCACCGCGCCTTCCCCGGCGTGGCGGGACACGATGGCGAGGCCGGACATGTCCACCGCCAGGTTCGGCGCTGGCCCATGGGTGTGGAAGCGGATGGTCAGCGGGTCCACCACCTCAACGCGCGTGATCGGCCGCACCGCACCGCCATACCCGCCGGTGGTGTTCGGCACGTTCGGCGCGCGCTGGATGGTGAAGGCGACATCATCGGCGGTGAAGGGGCGGCCATCCGTCCAGCGCACATTCGGGCGCAGCTTCACCTCCCACACCGTCTCCGCCACCGGCTGCCAGGACAGCGCGAGACCGGGCGCGAGGGCGACATCGGGCGTCAGCAGGAACAGCGTATCGAACAGGTTGTAGGTCAGCGTATGCGTGGAGGTGCCATTGTGGAAATGCGGATCGACCGAGGTGGGCGCGGCGCTGACGCCAATGGTCAGCCGCTGTGCCGCGGCAGGCGCATGCAGCGCCAGCGCAAGTCCCATCATGGCAAGCCCGCCAGGACCGATCCTCATCCGCTGCTCCCACTGCTGCTTCGTGACCATCGCACGCCGGCGCGACGCTTGGCCAATCCGATTGCGCGGCGGCACGATGGCGCTACAGTCCCACGGTCATCCCGTTTGGAGGAGGCCTCGATGAGCGGCATCACGATCAACCCGATGAAGCCCTTCGGGGCGGAAATCCTGGGGGCGCCACCGACACTCGAATTCAGCGATGCTGATTTTCGCTTGGTGGAGGATGCCTGGCTGAAGCACTCCGTGCTGGTGTTCCGCGATATCGCGATGACGCCGGAACAGCACATCGCCTTCACGCGTCGCCTCGGCCCGCTGCACATCATGGTGCCGCTGAACTTCAACCTCGATGGCTATCCGGAAGTCTTCGTCGTCGGCAATGCGACGGAAGGCGGCAAGGCCGTCGGGCTGCGCGATGCCGGCATGGGTTTCCACTCGGATGGCGAGGACAAGAAGGTCCCGAATGCCGGCTCCTTCCTCTACGCCGTGCAGGTGCCGCCGAGCGGGGGCGATACCCTGTTCGCGGACATGTACAGCGCCTGGCATGATCTGCCGGCTGACCTGAAGGCGAAGCTGCTGGGCAAGCTCGCGCGCTTCAGCCGGCAGGAACTGCACCTCGTCCACTACCCGCATCTGCCGCCGCTGACCGATCAGCAGAAGCTGGATCGTCCCGATGTGTGGCACCCCATCGCCCGCAAGCATCCGCGCAGCGGCCGCACCGCGCTCTATATCGGTCGATGGGCCGTGGAGATCGAAGGCATGGACGCGGCGGAGGGCAAGCCGCTGATCGACATGCTGGTGAAGTTCGCGCAGGAACCGGAGCGAGTCTATCGCCACGCCTGGCGGCCGGGGGACGCCGTGCTGTGGGACAATCGCTGTACCCAGCATTGCGCCACGCGCTTCGAGTCCGACCGCTACACCCGCCGCATGCACCGCACCACATTGGAAGGTGACGCGCCTGTCCTCGCCGAAGTGGCGTAGCGCCGGATTTTCCCTCTCCCGCGCCAGCGGGGGAGGGAGGGGCCTGCACGCCTTCGGAGGCCACGGCTGCTACCCCCCGGGCAGCGCCCGCAGATCC
>CANJXD010000301.1 GCA_947478535.1 Acetobacteraceae bacterium | reverse complement strand
GCGGGCATGCGGCTGCGGGAAGATGCGGTCACCGATGGTGATCGCGTGGAGCAGGTCCTGGCCAATGCGCCGGACCGCATGGGCGCCTGGTTTGGCGTGCCGAAGGTGGTGGAATGATGCGCCCGACCGAAATGACGATCCGCCAGGCGCTCGATGCCCTGGCGGCCAAGTCCATCAGCAGCGTGGAGCTGACCCAGGCGCATCTGGACGGCATCGCGGCGCTGAACCCGCGGCTCAACGCCTATATCACCGTGACGGCGGAGAAGGCCCTGGCCCAGGCGGCGGAGAGCGATGCCCGCCGCGCCAAGGGGGAGGCCCGGGCGCTGGATGGCATTCCGCTGGCGATCAAGGACCTGTTCTGCACGGCGGGGACGAAGACGACGGCCGGCAGCCGCATCCTCGGCAATTTCATCCCGCCCTATGAGAGCACGGTCTCCGGCAATCTGCTGGCGGATGGCGCGGTGTTTCTCGGCAAGGCCAATCTCGACGAATTCGCCATGGGGTCCTCCAACACCACCTCCGCCGCCGGGCCGGTGGAGAATCCGTGGTCCCGGAAGAACGATCCGGATACGCGGCTGGTCCCCGGCGGGTCTTCCGGCGGTTCCGCGGCCGCGGTTGCGGCGCGGATGGCGATGGGTGCGACGGCGACGGATACCGGCGGGTCCATCCGCCAGCCCGCCGCCTTCTGCGGCGTCGCCGGCATCAAGCCGACCTATGGGCGGTGCTCGCGCTTCGGCGTCGTTGCCTTTGCCTCCAGCCTCGACCAGGCGGGGCCGGTGGCGCGCACGGTGGAGGATAACGCCCTGCTGCTGCGCTCCATGGCGGGGTTCGATCCGAAGGACGCGACCAGCGCCGATGTGGCGGTGCCGGATTTCGCGGCGGCCTGTGGCCGTTCCGTGAAGGGGCTCCGGATCGGTGTGCCCAAGGAATATAATTTGCCCGGCCTGGCGCCGGAGATTTCGGCGCTGTGGGAACAGGGCCTCGCCTGGCTGCGTGAGCAGGGCGCGGAGACGGTCGAGATAAGCCTGCCGCACACGCAATACGCGCTGCCGACCTACTACATCGTGGCGCCGGCGGAGGCTTCGTCCAACCTCGCCCGCTATGACGGCGTGCGCTACGGCCTGCGCGTCACGGAACCTGGCAGCGACCTGCGCGATCTGTATGAGCGCACCCGCGCCGCCGGCTTCGGGCAGGAGGTGAAGCGGCGCATCATGATCGGCACCTATGTGCTGAGCGCCGGCTACTACGACGCCTACTACCTCAAGGCGCAGAAGATCCGCGCGCTGATCCGTCGCGATTTCGACCGCGCCTTCACCCAGTGCGACGCCATCGTCACTCCGGCCACGCCGACGGCGGCCTTCGGGATCGATGAGAAGCAGGACGACCCCGTGACGATGTACCTGAACGACGTCTTCACCGTGACGGCGAACCTGGCCGGGCTGCCCGGGCTTGCCGTGCCGGCGGGGCTGGATCCGCAGGGCCTGCCGCTCGGCCTGCAGGTCATCGGCCGGGCGTTTGACGAGGAGACCGTGTTTTCGGTTGGCGTCGCGATCGAGCGCGCGGCGGGGTTTTCGGCAGTTCCGGGGATGCGGGCATGAGCTACACGATCGAAGGCCGCACGGGCCCCTGGGAACTGGTCATCGGGCTGGAGGTCCATGCTCAGGTCGTCAGCCATTCGAAGCTGTTCTCCGGCGCCGCGACGGCGTTCGGGGCGGAGCCGAATACGCAGGTCAGCTTCGTCGATGCCGGCTTCCCCGGCATGCTGCCCGTGGTGAACCGGGAATGCGTGGCGCAGGCCGTGCGCACGGGGCTGGGGCTGAACGCGAAGGTGAATCTGTGGTCCCGCTTCGACCGCAAGAACTACTTCTATGCGGATTTGCCGCAGGGCTATCAGATCAGCCAGTTCGCGCATCCCATCATCGGGGAAGGCGCCGTCGAGATCACGCTCGCGGATGGCGTGACGAAAACCATCGGTATTACCCGCCTGCACCTGGAGCAGGACGCCGGAAAATCGCTGCATGACCAGCACCCGCAGAAAAGCTTCATCGACCTGAACCGCTCCGGCGTCGCGCTGATGGAGATTGTCAGCGAGCCGGATATGCGGAGCGCGGAGGAAGCCGGCGCCTATTTGACGAAGCTGCGCCAGATCCTGCGCTACCTCGGCACCTGCGACGGCAACATGGATGAAGGCTCCATGCGCGCCGATGTGAACGTCTCCGTCCGCAAGGCCGGCGAGCCCTATCGCACGCGCTGCGAGGTGAAGAACGTCAACTCCATCCGCTACGTCATGCAGGCGGTGGAGGCGGAGGCGCGGCGGCAGGTCGATCTGTGGGAAGACGGCGGCGAGGTTTCGCAGGAAACCCGGCTGTTCGATACGGCCCGCGGCGTGACGCGGTCCATGCGCTCGAAGGAGGATGCGCATGACTACCGCTACTTCCCCGAGCCCGACCTTCCCCCGCTGGTGCTGGAACAGTCCTGGGTGGATGCCATCAAGGCCTCGCTCCCCGAATTGCCGGATGCCCGGCGCGCCCGCTACGCGGCGATGGGGCTTTCGCCCTATGACGCGCATGTGCTGACGCTGGAGAAGGAAACCGCGGCCTTCTTCGAGGCCGTGGCCACCGGCCGCGACGCCAAGACGGTGGCGAACTGGCTGACCGGCGACTTCTTCGCCCATCTCAACCGCACCGGCCATGCGGTGGCGGACAGCCCGGTTTCCGCCGCCGATTTCGGCGCGCTGATCGACCTGATCGCGGACAAGACGATCAACGGCAAGATCGCCAAGGACGTGCTCGAGATCATGTTCGAGACCGGCACTTCCCCCGGCGCGATCATCGAGGAACGCGGCCTGAAGCAGGTGACGGATACCAGCGCGATCGAGGCCGCGGTGGACAAGGTGCTGGCCGCGAGCACGGCGCAGCTGGAACAGTATCGCGCCGGCAAGGTGACGCTGTTCGGCTACTTCGTCGGCCAGACGATGAAGGCGATGCAGGGCAAGGGAAATCCGGCCCTGGTGAATGAGGTGCTGAAGGCGAAGCTGGGGTAGCATTGGGCGGGGGCCGCGGCACCCGCCAAGGCTCCGCCCCCCCCCCGCGCCGGACAGGGACACGCATGGACCAGCCTCCACCGCCCACGGGCCTTGCCGGCATCATCGAGCGTGGCCTTGCGATCATCGTGGTCGGCGGGGTGGTGCTGGGCATCCTTGCCACGCTCAGGCCCTTCGCAACCGCCATCCTGTTCGGCGCTATCCTCGCCATCGCGCTATGGCCGCTGCGGGACAGGTTGCTGGGGGCAGGGGTGCCGCGCGGGGTCGCGGCGGGGTTGCTGCTGGCGCTGGTCCTTGCGGCCATCGTGCTGCCGCTGCTGCTGGTGGCGCCGGGGCTGGTCTCCGCCATCCAGGGCGGCACGGATGTCGTCGGCGGCTGGATCGAGGCGGCGCCGCTGATGCCGCCGGAATGGATCACCGACCTGCCACTGGTTGGGGACAAGGCTGGCGCCTTCTGGACGCGGGTCGCGGTGGCGCGGGGCGATGTCGGGCCGCTGCTGGCGCCCTATGCCGCGCGCATCCAGTCCATCCTCATCGATGTCGCCTCGGGGCTGGCCGATAGCGGCATCCAGATGCTGCTCGCCCTCGTCGTCGCCACCATGTTCTGGTCGAATGGCGAGGCGATCGCGGAGGTCCTGCACCACGGGGCCGGGCGCATCGGGGGCGAGACCGGTCGCGCCGCGCTGGCGGCGACGGGGGCGGCGGTGCGGGCCGTGGCCTATGGCGTCGTCGGCACCTCCGCCGCGCAGGGCGTGCTGGCGGGCATCGGCTTCGCCATCGCCGGTGTGCCGGCCGCGGCGCTGCTGGGCTTCCTGACGCTGGTGTTTTCCATCAGCCAGATCCTCGGCCCGCTGGTCGTGGTGCTGTGGGGCGGCGCGGCCTGGTGGCTGTTCGACCAGGGCAGCACGGCCATGGCTGTCTTCATGGCGATCTGGGGATTGGTGGTGGTGTCCGGCAGCGACAATGTCCTGCGGCCGATGCTGATCCAGCGCGGGGTCGAGATGCCGCTGAGCCTCATCATCCTCGGCGTCTTCGGCGGCTTCGTGGCCTTCGGCTTCCTCGGCCTGTTCATCGGGCCGACGCTCCTGGCGGTGGGGCTGGTGATGCTGCGGGCCTGGCGCGCCGGGCCAGTCTAGGCGCCGGCTACGCCAGCGCCGCCAGCACGTCCGGCCGCCGTTCCACGGGCCAGGCGTAGAAGGTGAAGACATAGGGGTCGGAAGCCCCGAACACCGCGGGGTCCGGGCTCGCCACCTGCATCGTCGCGGCGTCGAATTCGGCCAGCGGGCGCATCGCGCCATCCAGCCAGAACCAGGTTTCGTAGCCGAGGCGCGTGAGCAGCGCCGGGACATCCCGCGTCGCGCCGGCACGGTGGCGTTCCTCCACCTCCAGGCTCAGCACGGCGCGGCATCGCGTGAGCGTCGCCGCGGCACCGGCCAGCACTTCCTCCTCGAACCCCTCGGCATCCAGCTTGAGATGCGTGAGGTTCGTGAGGCCGAGGCTGTCCAGCGTGATGACCGCTACCTCATGGCGCGTGGTCTCCACCGAGGCGAAGCCGGCATAATCCTTGGCGAGGCTGGCCCATTGTTCCTGCGCCGCTCCGTCGAGCACGGGGACGGAGAGCGTCAGCATGCCCGGCGCGGCGCCGAGTGCTTCTGGGCGCAGATCGACATGCGCCGGCACCACCCCGCCATGGGCCGCGCGGAAGGCGGCGGTGAGGCGGGCGAAGGCGGCGGGTAGGGGCTCGAACGCCAGCAGCCTGGTGCCGGCCAGTCGGGACAGCGGCAGGGCGAGCAGCCCGTCATGCGCGCCGACATCGACGATGGTGCCGAGGGCGGAGTGGCGGGCGGAGTGGCGGGCGGAGTGCAGGCGGGTGTGGAAGGTGATCTCGTCCATCGTCGCCTCGGGGAAGGGGTTTCGCGGGCAGTCTCCCACGCTGGGGGTCTTGGGGGAATTCTGGGGGTTGGGTGGGGGAAATCCCCCAATTTCCCCAGGTAGGCCCCAGTTTTGGCCGGGATGGCGCGCCGTATAAGCAATTGAAAAACAACAAATATGGGAAAATTCCCGTCCAGGTTGCAGCCGTGGCACGGCCTGTGCAGTGACTACCCCATACGACCCATCACGGGTCTCACACGGGAGATGACCAATGTCTGGTGGCAATGGCGGCGGCGGCGGTGGCGGCAACAGGACCTACCGCTTCACGATCAAGTCCGGTGAAGTGACGGCGATGGCCGAGTTGCGCGAAGGCCGCGCGCCGGACCAGGACCCGATCCGCGACAACCAGACCTTCACCGTGCTGCCCGATGGCTCCATCGAGGAGCGCAAGCAGCACGCCGACTACGTCGAGGTCGTGGTCTACGAGCCCGCCACCGCCGGCGTCTGGACCCGCGGCGAGGACAGCTTCTTCGACAATCTCGGCAATCCGCTGGCCGGCGAGCCCGAGGGCGAAGTGGTCGATTCCGGCGATGACGGCGACGGCGACGGCCTCGCCGAGGACGAGATGGAAGGCGATGACACCGCCGAGGATTTCCACACCGGCAAAGGCGCGGATGACATCGTGGCGGGCGGCGGCGATGACAGCGCCGATGCTGGCGACGGCGATGACTTCGCCTCGGGCGACGCTGGCGATGACAGCCTCGATGGCGGCCTCGGCGCTGATACGCTGAAGGGTGGCGCGGATGATGACAGCCTTCGCGGCGGTTCTGATGACGACAGCCTGGCCGGCGATGACGGCGACGATGACCTCGCCGGCGATGATGGCGCGGACAACCTGTCGGGCGGCCGTGGGCGCGATGACCTGCATGGCGGCGCGGATGATGACAGCCTGTCCGGCGGACTCGGCGATGACAGTCTGGCCGGTGATGACGGCGATGATCGCCTGCTCGCCGATGCCGGCGATGACAGCGCCTCTGGTGGCCTGGGCGACGATATGGTCCGCGGTGGCGACGGTGCCGATACGCTGTCTGGCGATGACGGGGTGGACGTTGTTGATGGCGGCTCGGGTGATGACCGCGTGAAGGGCGACGCCGACGGCGATGTCGATACCTACGTGGGCGGCACCGGCCGCGATCTGATCGACTACAGCGACGATACCGGCGGCGTGGCGATCGACCTGGCCTTGAGCCGCGTCCGCGGCATCGGTTCGGGACGCGACAAGGTGTCCGGATTCGAGGACGCGATTGGCGGCCACGGCGATGACCGCCTGGGCGGCACCGCGGAGGCGAATAACCTCTCGGGTGGCGAAGGCCGCGACCGGATCGAGGGGCTGGGTGGCAATGACAGCGCATCCGGCGGTGCGGGCGACGACGCCATCGTTGGCGGTGATGGCGCGGATACGATCGACGGTGGCGCGGGCCGGGACCGGATGAGCGGCGGCGAGGGCGCTGACCTCTTCATCTTCGGCGCGGGCAGCGGCATCGGTGACCGGATCGACGACTTCGTCATGGGTGTTGACGATATCGACCTGTCCGGCATCGACGCCAATGCGGCATTGTTGGGCGACCAGGCCTTCACGATGGTGTCGCGCTTCAGCGGCGCCGCCGGCGAGCTTACCTACCGCTCCGGCAAGCTGTCCGGCGATGTGGATGGGGACGGCGCGGCGGATTTCTCCGTCACCCTCACGGGCAGCCCGGTGCTGACGGCGGGCGATATCATCCTCTGACGAAAAAGCCCCACGGCCGCAGGGCCGTGGGGCTTCTTCCGGATGCTGGCGAAGGGCGGGACCGCGAGGTCCCGCCCTTCGGCTTACCGCGGCGGCAGTTCGGAAATGCGGAGCTGCGCGGGTACGCGGGCGCCACGCTCGTAATGGCCAATCCAGATGTCGTACTGGCCCGACTGCGGGGTGCGGAAGATCAGCCCGGCATTCGTGCTGTTGTTGTGGTCGTCATTGCAGGCCCACTGCCCGTTCGGCAGGTTGATCACCAGGGTGACGTCGGACCGCGATACGGCGGAGATGTAGAGCGGCAGGCCCTGGCCCGCGCGGTAGTTCAGCCGCACATCCGGCGCATCGCCGATGGTGCCCAGGCACTGCGACCCGCCGAGGCGTTCGGCCGGCACATTGCCGCCCGCCGTCACGGCGACCACGGTCGGGTCAGGGGCGAAATTGGCGCTGAGGTTCAATGTGC
>CANJXD010000300.1 GCA_947478535.1 Acetobacteraceae bacterium | reverse complement strand
TCGGGCCTGGCGGGGGATTCGGTGCCGCTGACCCCGCGTGGCATCGCCGTGCCGCTGCTGCTGAACACCGCCGCGGCGGGGGGAATCCGGCTGGACCTGCTATTGGGCGGGCAGAATGGCGCCGCACCCCTGGTGCTGACCACGCCGCTGGCGCGGAACTGACGGAACCCCGTCAGCGCAGCGTGACACCCTTCTGGCCGCGGGCGGCGGCCTCCGCCATCAGGCGGCGTTCCTGCTGGGCGCCCTCGGCATCGGTGAAGAAGGTGAAGATGGCGAAGCGCCGCCCGGCGGTCACCGGCAGCGCCTCATGCAGCATGTCGCAGCAGAACACGGCGGCGCCGCCGGCCTCCGGTTCGTATTCCTCCGGCCCGAATTCACCGAAGCGCAGGCGTCCGCCATCATAGGCCCCGGTGTTGAGGTTCAGGCTCATCGCGAAGCGGCGATGGGCGGTGAAGGGGGTGCGGTTGTCCCGATGTGCGCCGAAGGCGCCGGCCACGGCGGCATCATAGCAGCCGATGCGCGGCGCCTCGAAGCTCGCGGCGCGGAAGCGGAAGGCGCGCCACAACTCCGGCAGGACGCGACGCTCGATCCGGCGATGGAAGCCTTCATAGAGCGCACGGTCATCGAGGAAGACATCCGCCCGCCGCTTGATCCCAGCGACCATGCCGACGCCGGCATGGTCGCTGGCGGAGGCGACGCGATCCGCTGCCTTCTCCCCCTTATCCCAGTGGTCCAGCAGGGCGTGGATGAAATCGGGCTCCAGAATATCCGGGATCAGCAGCACGGGCGCGCCACCGCGGCGTAGGGGTGCCGGGGGGGATGCCTCTGGCAGGGTGGCGAGCGCGGCTTCCAGCGCATCCTCGGCGGCGCTGGCGAAGGCGAGGCGGCCGCGTGGTGAGATCACGGCGACCCCGCCTTCCGGAAGGCCGAGGCCAAGAAACAGCTTGCGGTCGGGGTCGAACAGCCTCGTCAGACCGCCCGCCGGCCGCGCACCATCCGGCTTCACGGCCGCCACCAGGACGATGCAGGCCCCCCGCGCCCGGGCCGCCGATTCCGCCACCGCCAGCCTGGCCGGGCCGGGCCGGGCGTTGGGCCGAGCACCAGCAGCCGTGGCCGGTCGGCGATGGATTGCAGGGCGAGATCCTGCGGCGTGCCGGCGGAATCCGGCAGGGCCAGGGGCGGCAGCATGTCGCCGGGCTTGAAGGGCAGGGGTGGGACGGAGCTCGTCATGGGGGGCATCTTCGCATCCGCCCGCCCTGGCCGGTAGGGTGGGGGCATGCAGCCACCTACAGACCTCGCCCGCCGGGACCGGCGGATCGGCTATGCCTGCGCCATCGCGTTGCTGTTCGTCTGGGCGGGCTTTCTGCTGTCCTCCCGCCTCGGGGCACGGCAGGCGATCCCGGCCTGGGACCTGGCGGCGCTGCGCTTCGCCGGGTCCTGCCTCGCGGCGCTGCCGCTGGTGGCCTTCTTCGGCTGGCCGCGCCTGCCCTGGCGGCAGGGCGTGCTGGTGATGGCCACGGCGGCCTTCGGGTTTCCGCTGTTCACCTTCTTCGGCGTCAGCTTCGCCCCGGCCGCGCATGGGGCGGTGCTGCTCTCCGGCGTGCTGCCCTTCATGACGGCGGCGCTGGCCTGGGCCGTATTGGGGGAGGCCTGGTCGCGCCGGCGGGTCGCCTCCCTCGCGGTTGTCGCCTGCGGCATCGGGCTGCTGGCGGCGGCGACCTTCGGGGACCATCCTGGCGCCTGGCGGGGGGATGTCCTGTTTCTTTGCGCCACGCTGAGCTGGGCGATCTACACCACGGCGGTCCGGCAATGGGGGATCGGGCCAGCGCAGGGCACCCTTGCCATCGCGTTGTGGGCCGGGCCGATCTACCTGCCGCTGTGGTGGGTGTTCTCGCCGACCGGACTGGCGGACATCCCGTTCGGGCAGGCGCTGTATCACTTCCTGTTCCAGGGGGTCTTCGCCGTGCTGGTGGCGGGATTCCTGTTCCTGCGCGCGGTGAAATCCATCGGCGCCGTCCGCACCACGGCGATCACCGCGCTGGTCCCGGGCGTGTCATCCCTCGCTGCCTGGCCGTTGCTGGGGGAACCCCTGGCGCCGCTGGGCATCGTCGGGGTGGGACTGGTGACGCTCGGCATGGTCATCGCCGTGACACAGAAGGCGGCGCCGGCCGCCCCGCGCGTTGACCGGATGGGGCCTCGTCCCTAGCTTCCGGCGATGACCGATCGCCTCCGTATCGCCCTCGCGCAGATCAACCCGCATGAGGGAGCCCTGGACCGCAACGCGGCGCGTATCCGCGCCGCCAGGGCGGAGGCCGCCGCCCTGGGCGCCGACCTGCTGGTGACGCCCGAATTCTCCATCGCCGGCTACCCGCCGGAGGACCTGGTCCTGAAGCCCGCCTTCGTCGAGGCCTGCATGGCCCGGATCGAGGCGCTGGCCGCCGAGACGGCGGATGGCGGCCCGGGGCTGGTCGTCGGCGGCCCCTGGCGGGATGGGGAGCGGCTGCACAACGCCCTGTTCGTGCTCGACGGCGGAAAAATCCTCGCCCGCCGGGCCAAGCATGAACTGCCGAATTACGGCGTCTTCGATGACAAGCGCGTCTTCACCGCCGGCCCCGCGCCGGGCCCGGTCGCCTTCCGGGGTGTCCGTCTCGGCCTCATGATCTGCGAGGATTGGTGGTTCCCGGCGGTCAGCGAAACCCTGCTGGAAAGCGGGGCGGAGATGCTGATCAGCATCAATGGGTCCCCTTTCGAGGCGGAGAAGCAGGCCGCCCGCGTCCAGCTTGCCGTGGCGCGCGTCGTCGAGACCGGGCTGCCCTTCGTCTTCCTCAACCAGATCTGCGGCCAGGACGAGTTGGTCTTCGAGGGCGCGTCCTTCGTGCTGAACGCGGACCGGTCGCTGGCCGTACAGATGCCGATGTTCGAGGAACGGCTTGTGCTCACGGAATGGTCGCGCGGGCCGAAGGGCTGGGCCTGCGCGCCGCAGGCGCTGGCGCCTGAGCTGCCGCGGATGGAACAGATCTATCGCGCGATGATGCTGGGCCTGCACGATTATGTGGAGAAGAACCGCTTCCCCGGCGTCGTGCTGGGCCTCTCCGGCGGCATCGATTCCGCCATCAGCGCCGCGGTCGCCGCCGATGCGCTGGGGCCGGACCGCGTGCGGGCGGTGATGATGCCCTCCCCCTACACCTCCGCCGAGAGCCTGGAGGATGCGGCGGAATGCGCGCGGCTGCTGGGCATCCGGTATGAAAATGTGCCGATCGGCCCGGCCATGGCGGCCTTCGCCGGCATGCTGGCGCCGGCCTTCGGCAATCGCCCGGCCGACATCACCGAGGAAAACCTGCAATCGCGCATCCGCGGCGTCACCTTGATGGCGCTGTCCAACAAGTTCGGCGACATGCTGCTGACCACCGGCAACAAATCCGAGATGAGCACGGGCTACGCCACCCTCTATGGCGACATGTGCGGCGGCTATTCCGTTCTCAAGGATGTCTGGAAGACCACGGTCTTCGAGCTCTGTCGCTGGCGCAACGCGAACCGGCCGCCGGACGCGAAGGGGCCGGAGGGGCTGGTCATGCCGGACCGCGTCATCACCAAGCCGCCTTCCGCCGAACTGAAGCCCGACCAGAAGGACCAGGACACGCTGCCCCCCTATGAGGTGCTGGACGCGATCCTCGAAGGGCTGGTGGAGAAGGAATGGGATGTGGAGGCGCTGGTCGCCGCCGGCTATGACCGGGCGACG
Source organism: Acetobacteraceae bacterium (assembly GCA_947478535.1). The sequence goes on along the minus strand of CANJXD010000300.1, from coordinate 3,432 downwards.
GTGATCCGGGTGTGGCGGATGCTGGACCGCGCCGAATACAAGCGCCGCCAAGCGCCGCCGGGGGTGAAGATCACGCCCCGCGCCTTCGGGCGGGACCGGCGCTACCCCATGACCAACGGCTTCACGGGGCTGGTCCAGTGAACGAGGAAGACCCGATCTTCGCGCCGGAGGTGGCCAAGGTCCTCGGCCTCGCCGAGGGGCTGGAAGTGCGGATCCTGGACCTGTCCGGGGCCAATGGATCGGACCCGGTGGAGGTCGTGCGGGGCTTCGACACCATCGCCCACGCCAACGCCTTCGCCCGCCGCTATGTCCGCGATTCGCTCGACCGCTGCCGCGCCCGCGGCATGACGCCCGAGGGGGTGCTGGAGACCTGGTTCGCCTTTGGCGAGGATGCGGAGGTGACCGGCGCGGGCGATGCCGCCTGGCGCAGCGCCAACGAGATCAAGGAGTTCGCGGCCCGCCGCGCGGCGGATGCCGAGGACCGCAACTGGCGCGTGCTCGACCCCCGTCGGGATACCGATGATGAGGAGGAGGAGGAGGGGGAGGAGTAGCCCCCCCCTCCAGCCTGCTCCCGCCAGACTACTTCTGGTAGATCATCGCGCCCGCGGGGTAGCCCTGCGGCGGTGCCGGCGGCACATGCGGGGTGAAGACCTGCCGGCCCTGGCCGTAGGCGACCGGCGGCGGGGCGTAGTAGGTCACCGGCGGCGGCGCGTAATAGGCGGGCGGCGGGGCGTAATAGGCGGGCGGCGGGGCGTAGTAGACCGGCGGCGGCGCATAATAGGCCGGCGGCGCCAGCAGCGCGGCCCCCACGGCGACGCCGGCGCCGAGGCCGAGCAGCGCGCCCAGCGCCACGCCGCCGCCACCCCCGCGATGCTGGTAGCCATACCCGTAGCCATGGCCGCCCCGCCCGCGCCAGTCCGCATGGGCCGCCGGTGCCGCGAAGGCACCCACCAGCACCGTGCCGACCAGAAGCAGCGTCCTCGTCCTCGAACCGGTCATCGCTAAAGTCTCCTTGGCCCCCGAAGGGACTACCGAGCCCCCATCAGGCGCCCGGATTGCGCCCAAAAGATGGAGATCGCGCCCCGGGATGCCAGACCCTCGGTCTTCACGCCTTGCGTTCCGCGCCCGCATGGCGTTCCTCTGCCGATGATGAAAGTCCGTTTTGCCCCATCCCCCACCGGCCTGCTGCATGTCGGCAATGCCCGGATCGCGATCGCCAACTGGTGCCTGGCCCGGCGCCAGGGCGGGCGGTTCCTGCTGCGTCTCGATGATACCGACACCGAGCGCTCCAAACCCGAATACGCCCAGGCGATCGAGGAGGACCTGCGCTGGCTCGGCCTCGACTGGGATGATTTCGCCCGGCAGTCGGATCGGCTCCCCAGCTATGCCGCCGCCGCCGAGGTGCTGAAGAAGGCTGGGCGCCTGTATCCCTGCCTGGAGACGGAGGAGGAACTCGCCTTCAAGCGCGAACAGCGCCAGAAGCAGGGCAAGCCGCCGATCTATGATCGCGCCGCCTTGAAGATGACGAAGGAACAACTGGACCGGGCGATCGCCCACGGGAAGTCCCCGCATTGGCGCTTCAAGCTCTCTCACACCAGCATCGAATGGCAGGATGGCGTGCTCGGGCGGCGGTCCGTGAAGCTGCCGAGCCTGTCGGACCCGGTGCTGATCCGCGCCGATGGCAGCTTCCTCTACACCTTCACCTCCGTGGTCGACGATTTGGAGATGGGGATCACCGATGTGATCCGGGGCGAGGACCACGTCACCAATACCGGCATCCAGCTCGACATCTTCGTGGCCCTTGGCGGGCAGCCCGCGCGGATGCGCTTCGCCCATCTGCCGCTGCTGACGGATGCCGATGGCGGGCCGCTGTCGAAGCGCACCGGGGCCGTGGGCTTGCGCCAACTGCGCCGCGATGGCGTGGAGCCGGAGGCGCTGGTGGGCTACCTCGCGGCGCTTGGCACCTCCGGCGATCCCGTCGCCGCCTCCGCCGCCGAATTGGCGCAGGGATATGAGCTGTCTCGGGTCTCCCATTCCTCGGCGCGGTTCGACCTGCGGCAGATGCTGGCGCTGAACCGCAAGCACCTGCATGCGCTGGAATTCGCCGCCGTGCAGGACCGCCTGCCGGACGGCGCGGGGGAGGATTTCTGGCGCGCCGTGCGTGGCAACCTCGATCTGTTCCGCGAAGTTCGGGATTGGTGGGACGTTGTTGCCGGCGATATCGTGCCGCTGGGCGAGGCCGCCGATGCGGCCCTGCTGGCCGATGCCGCGGCGAGCCTGCCCGAGGAGCCGTGGGATGAGGCCACCTGGCCGGATTGGACTCGCGGGTTGGCGGAACGCAGCGGCCGCAAGGGCAAGGCACTGTACCTGCCGCTGCGCCGGGCGCTGACCGGCGAGGACCACGGCCCCGACCTCAAGGGCTTTCTTCCCCTGATCGGCCGCGACCGGGCGCTGAAGCGCCTGCTCGCCGCCGCGAGTACGACATGATGGAACTCCATTTGCACAACAGCGCGACCCGCCGGCGTGAGCGGTTCGAGCCGATCGATCCTGGCCATGTCCGGATGTATGTCTGCGGGCCCACGGTCTATGACCTCGCCCATCTCGGCAATGCGCGGCCGGTCGTGGTGTTCGACGTTCTGGCGCGGCTGCTGCGGCGGATCTACCCGCAGGTGACCTATGCGCGGAACATCACCGATGTCGAGGACAAGATCATCGACCGCGCGCGCGACAGTGGCGAGACGATCGACAGTGTCACCCAGCGCACCACGGCCGATTTCCATCGGGACATGGCAGCCCTTGGCTGCCTGCCGCCGGATATCGAACCCCGCGCGACCGGCACGATCCCGGAGATGGTGGCGCTGATCGGCAAGCTGATCGAGAACGGCCACGCTTATGCCGCGGAAGGCCATGTGCTGTTCTCCGTCAGCAGCTTTGCCCAGTACGGCGCGCTGTCCGGCCGCAGCCCGGATGAATTGCTGGCGGGTGCCCGCGTCGAGGTCGCGCCTTATAAGCGCGATGCCGGGGATTTCGTGCTGTGGAAGCCTTCCTCCCCCGAACAGCCGGGCTGGGACAGCCCCTGGGGCCGTGGGCGGCCGGGCTGGCATATCGAATGCTCCGCCATGTCCTGGAAGCATCTCGGCCCGGATTTCGACATCCATGGCGGCGGCGCCGACCTGATGTTCCCGCACCATGAGAATGAGCTGGCGCAGAGCGTCTGCGCCTTCCCAGGCAGCCATTTCGCCCGGTACTGGATGCATAACGGCATGCTCCTCGTGGATGGGGAGAAGATGTCGAAGTCGCTCGGCAATTTCCGGACGGTGCAGGATATCCTCGCCCTCGGCCACCACATCCTCCAGCTTCGCCAGCGCGCGGTAAAAGCGGTTCAGATCCTTCCGCGCCTCGCCCAGCGCCTCCACCGAATAATCCAGCGCC
>CANJXD010000299.1 GCA_947478535.1 Acetobacteraceae bacterium | reverse complement strand
GCGACCTGGGCGCCGACATCGTGTATTTCGAGGCGCCGCAATCGGAGCGGGAGATGGAGGCGCTGCATCGGGTGACGGGCCGCACCCCCACCATGCTGGCGCAGATCGAGAAGCCGGGCCGCCCCTTCCTGACGCCGGCTCAGGCGGAGGCCATCGGCTATAAGGTGCTGCTGCTCGGCGTCACGCTGCTGAATGTGGTGATCAAGGCGCAGCAGGATGCGCTGGCGCTGATGGCACGGGGCGAGCATCCCGGCGCGGCGACGCTGCTGCCCTTCGAGGAATTGTACGACCGGGTCGGCTTCAACGACTACTACGCGATGGAGAAGCGATACGCCCGGTGACGGGGTCTCGACGCGGGATCGGATGGTAGCATCCCCGTCACGCCGGCTCCGCCAGGATCAGCCGGATGTCCAGCGCGTCCTCGGCGGGGTGGTCGAGGCGCAGGTCACTTTCCAACTCCGCGAGGTGCCGACGCATCAGCGCCACCGCGGCACGGTGGCGCTTCAGCCGGACCAGTTCCACCAAATCCCCATGGCAGTCATGCCAGCCCGCCAGGCCTGACCGGTTCTCATAGAGAGCGACGACGAGGCTGGTGCGGGCCACCAGCAGCTTCACCTGCGCCTCCAGGATCGGGTTGCCGGACAGGCGGGCGACCAGCGTATGAAAGCCGCCGGACAGGCGGATGGCGTCGCGCACCCGGCCGGCGCGGCGCAGCCGGTGTTCCTCCGCCAGATTGGCCGCCAGCGCCGCGACATCGGCCGGGTCTCCGCGCCGCGCCACGGCTTCCGTCGTGCCGCCCTCGATCGCCTGGCGGGCGGCGAAGATGGCGCGGGCCTCGGCCACCGACGGCGCGGCGACGAAGACGCCCCGGTTGGGCGGCGCCACGGCCAGGCCTTCCCAGCACAGGCGCTGCAACGCCTCCCCGATCGCGCGGCGGCCAAGGCCGAAGGTCTCGACCAGCATCTGTTCCGTAAGCTTGGTGCCGGGCGGCAGGCGCTGGTCGACGATCGCCTCGAACAGGTGGCCGTGCACATCCTCGGCCGTGCGGGCCTTCGGGCGGCGTTCGGGGCCGATGACGCCGACCATGCGGCGTGCTCCCGTTTGCCCGTCCCCTCGCCCCATCTGCCAAAGCCTCGCGCACCGGATTGCGCACAATCCTGCGCGCGGGGCCGCGCGCCGTCCATCCTGCCCCGGAAAAGGGCTGGCACACCCCTTGCTAATGCCGGGCCACCAGACGGAGGCCGACACGATGACGCATCCCGCCCTTTCCCGCCGCGCCCTGCTCCTCGCCGCCCCTGCCCTGCTCGCCGCGCCGGCGGTGCGCGCGCAGGGTGGGCCGCTCGAGGTGAAGGTCTCGCTCGCCGCGCCCTTCGATGGCTCCAACGCTGCCTTCTTCCTCGCCGAGGAGCGCGGCTGGTTCCGCGAGGCCGGGCTGCGCTGCCAGTTCGATGCCTCCGGCGGGTCCGGCGAGGCGGTGACGCGGGTTGGCTCCGGATCCTATGACTTCGGCATCGGCGACATCAACGTGCTGCTCGAATTCAACGCCAAGAACCCGGGTGCCGCCGCGCGCTGCGTCTACATGGTGTATTATCGCAGCCCGCTCTCGGCGGCCTCCTTCACCCGCGCCGGCATCGACAGCCCGGCGAAGCTCGCGGGCAAGCGCATCGGCGCGGCGCTGACCGATGGCGCCTATCGCATCTTCCCAGCCTATGCCGCGACGGCCGGCATCGATGCCAGCGCGATCCGCTGGCAGTATGGCGACCTGCGGCTGCGCGAGGCCTTCCTCATGCGCGGCGATGCCGATGCCATCCTCGGCTTCGACAGCACGATGTATTTCGGTCTGGTCCGCGCCGGCGCGAAGCCGGAGGATATCAGCTTCCAGTACTTCGCCGATGCCGGCCTGCCGCTGTATGGCAACGGCATCCTCGCCTCGAAGCGGATGCTGGAGACGAACCCCGAAGCCGTGCGGCGCTTCACCGCCGCCGCCGCGCGCGGCTGGCAGGCCGCTGCCGCCGATCCCGCGGCCGCCATCGCCGCGCTGCGCCGGCGGGAGGCGCTGACCGATGTGGCGCTGGAAACCGACAAGCTGCGCTGGCTGATCACCAAGCAGATGACGACAGAGGAAAGCCGCGCCGATGGCATGGGCGGCGTGCGGGCTGACCGCTTCGCCACCTCCGTCGCCACGGTCTCCCGCGCCTTCGGGCTGGCGGCGCCGCTGGCGCCCGGGGATGTCTTCGACCCGTCCTTCCTGCCCTCGGCCGAGATCCGCCGCCTGCCTTCGTGATGCGCTTCGACCTGGTGATCCGCGGTGGCACCGTCGCCACCGCGGCGGAGGTGTTTCGCGCCGATCTCGGCATCCGGGATGGCCGCATCGTCGCCATCGCGGATCGCCTCGGCGATGCGGAGCGGGTGATCGACGCGACCGGCCGGCTGGTGCTGCCGGGCGGCATCGACGCGCATGTGCATATCGACCAGGCGCAGGCGCCGGGCCTGGCGTCCGCCGGCGCCCGCATGGCCGATGGCTTCCTGACCGGCACGCGTAGCGCGGCCTTCGGCGGCACTACCTGCACGCTGAGCTTCGCCGTGCAGCATCGCGGACAATCCCTGCGCGCGGCGGTGGAGGATTATCATCGGCGGGCAGCCGGCAACGCCTTCCTCGACTATTCCTTCCACATGGTGGTCTCCGACCCCACGCCGGAGGTGCTCGGGCAGGAGGTTCCGGCGCTGGTGGCGCGCGGGCATCGCAGCCTCAAGGTCTATATGACCTATGAGGCGATGCGGCTGTCCGACCGGCAGATCCTTGATGTGCTGGAGACGGCACGGCAGACCCGCGCCGTCGTGCTCGTCCACGCCGAGAACCACGAGATCATCGGTTGGCTGGCCGACCGCCTGGAGCGTGAGGGCCGCACCGCGCCGCGCTTCCACGCGACCTCCCGCCCCATCGCGGTGGAGCGGGAGGCAACGCATCGCGCACTGACGCTGGGCGAGATCGCGGGGGTGCCGATCGTCATCGTGCATGTCTCCGGCGCCGAGCCGCTGGAGGAAATCCGCCGCGCCCGGGCGCGCGGGATGCGGGTGCTGAGCGAGACCTGCCCGCAATACCTGTTCCTGACGGCTGACGACCTGGACCAGCCGGACATGCTCGGCGCCCAGGTGATGTGCAGCCCACCACCGCGCGACACTGCCTCCCAGGCCGCGTGCTGGCAAGGGCTGGAGGATGGGACCTTCGAGCTGTTCAACAGCGACCACGCGCCCTACCGCTTCGATGCGGACGGCAAACTGATCGCCGGGCCGACGCCGCCCTTCCGCAAGGTGGCGAACGGCATTCCGGGCCTGGCGACGCGGGTGCCGCTGCTGTTCAGCGAAGGCGTCGTCGCCGGGCGCCTGTCCCTGCCCCGCTTCGTGGCGCTGACGGCGACCAACAATGCCGATGTCTATGGGCTGGCGGGCAAGGGGCGCATCGCCATCGGCGCCGATGCGGATCTCGCCATCTGGGACCCGGAGCGGCGCGTCACCATCACGAATGACCTGCTCCATCACGGGGTGGACTACACGCCCTATGAGGGGCGGGTCGTCACGGGGTGGCCGGTGATGACGCTCTCGCGCGGCGAAGTCGTGGTGGAGGATGGCGTGCTGCGCGCGGCGCCGGGGCGCGGGCGCTTCATCGAACAGCGTGTGTCCTCGGCCTGGGGGCCGGCGGCGGAGGGATTGCCATGGATCTCGGCCTGAAGGGGCGCCGCGCGCTGGTCCTCGGCGGCAATCGTGGCATGGGGCTCGCCATCGCCACGGCGCTGGCGGCGGAAGGTGCCGTGGTGGCGATCGCGGCGCGGGATGAGGCGGCGCTGGCGGCCGCCGTCGCCGAACTCGGACCGGGCGCCAAGGCCTTTCCGTTGGACCTGATGGACACGGCCGGGCTCGATGGCTTCGCGGCGCGCGTCGCGGGGGAATTCGGGGCGCCGGAGATCCTGGTGAACAATACCGGCGGCCCGGCCTATGGCGGCGCCGGCGGGCGCGCGACCTCGGACTGGACGGAGGCCTTCCAGTCCATGGCGCTGTCCGTCATCCGGCTGACGGACCTGTTCCTGCCGCCGATGCGTTCGGCGGGGTGGGGGCGCGTGCTGACCGTGGTGTCCACCGGTGCCGTGCAGCCGCTGCCGGTGCTCGGGATTTCGAACAGCATCCGCGCCGGGCTGATCGCCTGGTCGAAGACACTGTCGGCGGAAGTGGCGAAAGAAGGCGTGACGGTGAATGTGCTGATGCCCGGGCGCGTCGGCACGGAGCGCGTGCACATGACGGATGCCGCCGCCGCGGCGCGGGAGGGGATTGCGCAGGAGGACGTGCGGAAGCGGTCCTGGGCGCAGATCCCCATGGGCCGCTACGCGGATCCGGAGGAAGTGGCCGCCATGGCCGCCTTCGCCTGCTCGGCGCGGGCGAGCTACGTCACAGGCAGCGTTCTGCGGGTGGATGGTGGCTTCGTCCGGCATGTCTGAAACCGGCCGGGATATCCGGCTGGCGGCGCGGGCGGGCTTCACAGGGCGCACCGTGGGCCGCGCGCGGGGTTTCGTGCAGGCCAATCTCGTGGTGCTGCCAGCGGCCGTGGCGGCGGGGTTTGCCGAATTTTGCGCGGCGAACCCAGTGGCCTGCCCGCTGCTCGGCGTCTCGGCACCGGGGGACCCGCGGCTGCCCGGGCTGGGCGAGGAGTTGGATGTCCGGACCGACCTGCCGGGCTATCTGGTCCACCGCGCGGGCGTGCCCAGCCCGGCTGCGGACCTGCTCGGGGAATGGCAGCCCGATTGGGTCGCGCTCGCCATCGGCTGCTGGTTCGGCGCGGAGGCGGCGCTGACGGCGGCGGGGGTGCGGCTGCGGCATGTGGAGCTGGGTTTGCAGGGGCCGCTGTTCCGCACCAACCGCCCCGCCGTGCCGGCCGGCGGCTTTGCGGGGCCACTGGTGGTCTCGATGCGGCCGTTCGCGGCCGCCGACATCCCCCGCGTGACGGCCATCACCGCGACGCTGCCGCGCAGCCACGGCGCGCCGATCCACCAGGGCGACCCCGCCGCGCTCGGCATCGCCGATGCGGCGCGGCCGGACTGGGGCGAGACCCTGCTGCCGGAGGCCGGGGAGGAAACGCTGTTCTGGGGCTGCGGCCTGACCGCTCTCGCGGCGCTGGAGACGGCGCGACTTCCCCTCTTCGCGACGCATGCGCCGGGCTGCATGCTGGTGACAGACCTGCCCGAGGAGATGCCCGCATGGCCCTGACCCGCACCGCCACCAAGCTGACCGCCGATGCCGCCCACGCCCTGGTCCGCGCCGCCGCCGATGCCGCGACGGAGATGGGGGTGCCGCAATGCATCTCCGTGGTGGATGAAGGCTGCAACCTGCTGGCCTTCCTCCGCATGGATGGATCCCGCGTCCTCGCCATCGACAGTTCCCGCCACAAGGCCGAAACCGCCGCCGCGACGGGCAAGCCGACGGGTGGCATGGGGGCGGACCTCGAACTCAAGCTGGCCATCGCGACGCATGCGCGGATGACCAACCTGAAGGGCGGCATGCCGATCATCGCCGATGGCCAGGTGATCGGCGGCATCGGCATCGGCTCCGGCACCGGGGATCAGGACCGGGAGATCGCGATCAAGGCGCTGGCGGTGGTGTTCGGGCCCGGGTGAGAGCAAGGGGAGGCAAGGGAGAAAGGGGGCGGGCGTTTCAGCGTTCCGCCCGATTCTCATCCTCCAGGTCGAGCAATTCCTCGTCGCACACCAGGGCGGTGGCAGCACTGGCGCGGGCCATCAGGCGATCGGCACGGCTGCGCGGGGCCGGTGCAGTGGGAATGGCTTCCCCATGCGTCGCGTGGCGGAAGAACAGCTTCATCACATGCTCCACCCCCGCTTCTTCCACCTCCCGCAGGTCCGGCCCGAAATAGGCCCCGCGGTTGAAGGCGCCGGTGATGATCTCATAGGACGGGAAGTAGGCGACATCGGCGTGGGAATCGGCGATTTCCTGCGCCGCGACGCGCAGGACCGATTTCGAATAGACGGTGGATTGCAGCACATGCCGATCCTCCGCCGTCGCCTTCAGCGGCACCGGGGAGACGGTGAGCACGACACGGGATGCCGGGTTCACCCGGCGCAGCCCGGCGAGGAAGGCCTGGAGGTTGGCGACCACGTCGCTCACCCGTTCATTGACGAAGTGGTGGCGCGCCGGATCGAATTCGCCGCCGCTGACGCCGGGGCAGACCGGGAAGGCGGCGCCATCTTGCGCGCTGACGAAGCCTTCGGTCAGGCCGAGGGTGAAGACGAAGATGTCCAGCTCCTCGAACATCCGGCGGACGGCCGCCAGGTGCTGCGCACGATCGGCGCGGAACTCACCCTCAGAGGCGAAGCCATTGGGCTGGATGGTCGGGCGATAGGGGTCGATGAAGCGCTTTCCCTGGCGCCAGCAATCTTCGACCGGCACGAAGGTTCCGTAGGCCCTGTCGAACAACTGCCGAAGCTGGCGGGTGGTGTAGATGTTGCCGAAGCGAGCTGAAAACACGCCGTAGCCGAATTCGGATTGCAGCTTTTCCCCCAGCAGGGGATGGCCAGGCTCGGTCACGAAATAGGTGAATCCGCTGGCCTTCAGGCGGCGCGCGATGTGCTGGGCGAAGCAGCTTTCCGCCGTCGCGACCTTGTCCGTCGGGCTGACGGTGAGGGCGAATTTTCCGACCGGATCGACGTCCTCCGGCGCCGGCGCCGCCACGGAACGGCGCCAGGAGGCGTAGTCCGGCATCGAGGCATAGGGATGATCCGCCATCAGGCGAGCCCCTTCAATTGCGCCAGCACCGCGGCGCCATAGCGCGCATTGCCATGCACGAAATCACCCCAGAATTCACGCTTGAGGAAGCCATCGGCCTCACTGACCCCGGACGGGTTCCGTAAATAGGTGATCCCGCGCGCTGTGCAGAAATCCGCATAGGCCATGCTGTGCAGGCGCCAGATCTTGTAGCGGAGCATGGGGGGGGAAATGCCGAACTCCTCGATCCCCGGCAGGGAGGTCGCGGCGCTGCGGGCGAGGAAATCGTTGTCGCGCACCGGCGGCGGCGATTCCGATTGCACGACAGGCACGCCGAGCGCGGCCAGCTCCGTCAACTGTCAAACAGCGTCCAATATTTTCCACCCAGCAGCGCCCAAAACTTTCCAGT
>CANJXD010000298.1 GCA_947478535.1 Acetobacteraceae bacterium | reverse complement strand
TGGCGGCATCTTCGGCCTGCCGCCCCATGCGGGGCAGCGGCGATTCCTGAACGACCTCGACCGCTTCGCGCTGATCGTCGAAGGCGCGCGCGACATGATCGGCGATGACCCGCAGATGACGGTGGGGCTCGCGCCGCACAGCCTGCGCGCCTGCACGCCGGCGATGATCCGCAAGATCGCGGGCTTCGACGGCCCCATCCACATCCACGCCGCCGAACAGCCGAAGGAGGTCGCGGAATGCCTGGCCGCCACCGGCCGCCGACCCGTGCGGTGGATACTGGATGAACTGCCCGTCGATGGCCGCTGGGTGCTCATCCACGCGACGCATATGGAAGCGGGCGAGGTTGAGGGCCTGGCGCGCTCCGGCGCCGTGGCCGGGCTGTGCCCGAGCACCGAAGCCTCGCTGGGGGACGGGACCTTCGCGCTGCCGTCCTTCCTCGGCGCGGAGGGGCGCTTCGGCATCGGCACGGACAGCCATGTCGGCACCGCGCCGCGCGATGAACTGCGCCAGTTGGAGACCAGCCAGCGGCTGCGCGACCACGCCCGCGCCGTGGCCACGGGGGCGGAGAACCCGCATCCCGGCCGCACGCTGCTGGAAGGCGCCCTCGAAGGCGGCGCGCAGGCCAGCGGCCGGCGACTCGGCGCTATCGCCCCGGGGATGCGGGCGGATCTGGTGGAACTGAACCCGGAGCATCCCTCCCTGGTCGGGCGGCAGGGCGATGGGCTGCTGGATGCCTGGGTGTTCAGCGGCCAGGGCAACCCCGTCCGCGCCGTGGTCTGTGGCGGCCGCGTGGTGGTGGAAGCCGGGCGGCATGTGGACGCGATGGCGATCGGGGAGCAGTTTGCCCGCACGATGAGGAGGCTTCTGGCATGAGCGGACAATTGGCGGGGCAGGTTGCCATCATCACCGGTGGCAGCCGCGGCATCGGTCGGGAAATGGCGCTGCTCTTCGCCCGCGAGGGCGCCGACATCGCCTTCTGCCACCTGGACGATGCCGAAGGCGCGGCGGAGGTTATGGGCAAGCTGGCGGCCCTCGGCCGGCGCGGCTTCCACCGCTCGCTCGATGTCGCGGACAGCGCCGCCCTGCGCGGCTTCATCGCCGCGGCGGAAACGCACTTCGGCAAGTGCGACATCCTGTGCAGCAATGCGGGGATGAACATCCGCGGCCCCTTCGAGGCGCTGGATGACGAGGCCTTCGACCGCGTGCTGGCCGTGCATGTGAAGGCAGCCTGGGTCTCGGCCAAGGCGGTGTGGCCGGGGATGGTGGCGCGCGGGCGCGGGCGGATCATCGTCACGGCGTCGCAGCTGGGCTTCAAGGGCGGCATCGGGATCGTGCCCTATGTCACGGCCAAGGCCGCGCTGATCGGCTTCGTCCGCGCCTTGTCGCGGGAGGGCGCGCCGAAGGGCATCCTGGTCAATGCCATCGCCCCCGGCCCGGTCGAGACCGACCTGACGGCGCAACTCGGCGAGGGCTGGGCGGAACGCACAGGCGCCACGCTGCCGATCGGGCGCGTCGGCAAGCCGGCGGAAATCGCCGCGGCGGCGCTGCTGCTGGCGTCCTCGCCCGGCGGGGACTTCTTCGTGGGTGCCACGCTGTCGCCGAATGGCGGCGACGTGATGCATTGAGGGAGCGGCATCGATGATCGTCACGCTGAACCGTGCCCAGGCCGCGACCGCAATCGAATGGGCGGCGGCGGAGGGGTGGAACCCGGGGCTGTCCGACCTCGACAGCTTTCTCGCCCAGGATGCGGGGCTGTTTCTCGGCGCCGAACATGACGGCCAGCTTGCCAGCGTGATCGCCGCGACGCGGTACGGGACCGATTTCGGCTTCATCGGCTTCTACATCGCGACGCCGGCCTTTCGCGGGCAGGGTCTTGGCATCGAGGTCTGGCGCGCGGCGATGGCGCAATTGCAGGGGCGGCTGATCGGCCTGGACGGCGTCGTCGCGCAGCAGGCGAACTATCGAAAGTCCGGCTTCTCGCTGGCCTGGAACAATGTCCGCTTCGGCGGCGTGCCCGTGGCGATAGCGGCCCCTGCCTCCGGCATCGTGGAGGCCGCTTCCGTGCCGTTCCCCGCCATCGCCGCCTTGGACCGCAGCGTATTCCCGGCGGCGCGGGAAGCGTTCCTGCGGTCCTGGCTGTCAGCGCCGGGGCATATCGCGCTCGCCGCCGTGAAGGATGGCGCGGTGACCGGCTTCGGCGTGATCCGCCCGGCGCGGGAGGGCCACAAGATCGCCCCCCTGGTCGCGGAGGATCGCGCGACGGCGGAGGCGCTGGCCGCCGCGCTGCTGGCCCGGGTGCCGGCGGGCGGATCGGTCTTCCTCGATGTCGCGGCCAACTACCGACAGGCCGTGGCGCTGGCCGAGGGCCTCGGGCTGACGCCGGGCTTCGAGACCGCGCGGATGTACACAGGCCCGGCGCCCGAAATCCGCGCCGAGCGGATTTTTGGCATCACCAGCTTCGAGCTGGGCTGAACCGCGCCTAGTCCTGCGGTGTCGCCCGCAGGCGGGCGATGTCGAAGCCCTGCGCGGCGGCGATGCCGACCGCTTCCGCATAGTCGCCGGCGGGCAGGGTGGGCGTGCGGGACAGCACCCAGAGGTAGTTCCGGCCCGGCGCGCCGACCACGGCCCAGCGGTAGTCCGGCGCCAGGCCGATCACCCAGTAATCCCCGTAGAAGGGCCAGAAAAAGCTGACGCGCAGCTTGCTGTTGCCGGTGCCCTCCACGGCATAGGCGCGGGCGGTGGCTTCGACCATCGCACCGGCCGCGTCCCGGCAGCGGTTCATCACGCCGATGGTGCCATCCGGCCGGGCCTCATAGGTCGCGGTGGTCTGGGCGCAGGCGCGGCCGGCGCCATCCTGGAAGCTGTTCGGAAGGCGGGCGATCTCGAACCAGGTGCCGAGGTAGCGCGGCAGGTCCACCGCCGCGACGGTTTCCGGCGGCGGCCTGTCCGAAGGGGCGGCGCAGGCCGCGAGCAGGACCAGCAGGGCGAGGGTCAGGCGGTTCATGCGGGGTGTCCGGAGTAATGGTTCAGTCTGCAACGCGCGGGCAGCCCGGAACGATCCCGGCGGGCAGGGCGGCGACGTGGTCGAAGATGGCGCCGGCCGTCGTGATCCAGACGGTATCGCGGTGGTTTGCGATCTCCGCCAGCGCACGGCGCAGATGCCGCAGGCGGTGCGGCTGGCCGACGATGTAGGGGTGCAGCGCGATGCCCATCACCTGCGGCAGCCCGTCCCGCACCTGGCGCAGGCGCTCCTGGAAATCATCGGTGATGATGCGGGCGAATTCCTCCCCGCCATCCTTGCGGCCGACGATGGAGGGAATGTCGTTCACCTCCTGCGGGTAGGGCATGGCGAGCAGCGGGCCGCCGCGCGTCCGCATCCAGACCGGCGCGTCATCGGCGCACCAATTCATGGTGTAGCGATAGCCCGCTTCCGCCAGCAGGTCCGGCGTGGTGCGGCTCTCGGCGATCCAGGGGCTGAGCCAGCCGCGGGGGGCGGTGCCCTGGGCGGCGGTCAGCACGGCGGTCGATTCGGCGATCAGCGCGCGTTCGGCCGCTTCCGGCAGGGTGGATTGGCGTTCCGAATTGGTGCGGCCGTGCCCCGCCATTTCATCGCCCCGGGCACGATGCGCGGCGATGAGGTCCGGCGCGTAGCCCAGCATCGCGCTGTTCAGCAGCACCGTGGCGGGCAGTCCGAGTTCATCCAGCATGTCGAGCAGCCGCCAGGCGCCGACTCGGTTGCCGTAGTCCCGCCACGCGTAGTTCAGGATATCCGGCTGTGGCCCGCCGGGGGCGAGTTCGGCGCCGAGACCTTCCCCGAAGGCGAAATGCTCCAGGTTCAGCCCGAGATAGACCGCGAGTTTCCTGCCGTTCGGCCAGCCATAGGCGGGGCGGCCACGCCAGCCCGAATAATCGTAGCGGTCATGGGTGGGTAGCAAGGCGAGCCTCCGGCACGGTCCCGCCGGAGGTGGCGATCATCGCCCATCAGGCAAGGGATAAGGGAGTGGAACGGAGCCAGGAATCAACGAAAACCGCGCCGGGCCATGGGCCGGGCGCGGTTCGCGCAGCGCGGGAATCGGCGGCGGGGAACCCCCCGCCGGGGATTACTTGATCTTCGACTCGCGGAAGAGGACGTGCTTGCGGGCCACCGGGTCGTACTTCTTCATCTCAAGCTTGCCCTGGGCGTTCCGGGTGTTCTTCTTGGTCACGTAGAAGTAGCCGGTGGAGGGCTCCGCCGTGCTGATCAGCTTAATGAGGATCGTATTGGCCTTGGCCATCGGTCAGGTTCCAGCGCGCGAAATAGGATGCGGGCGAGCCTTGCGGCCCACCCTGCGAGGAGGCGGAACATAGTCGGCAGGGCGCGCAGGTCAAGGGAGGATCAGCGCCGGCCTGCCGGAACCGGGGGGGTGAGGGGTGCCGCGGCGGGGGCGAGGATGGCTGCCGCGATGGGCCGGGTGGCGGTGGCATAGGCGGCGGGGTTCTCGATCAGCGCCCGGGCGGCCGCCAAATCCCCGGTGCGGCCTTCCGCCGGCGGGCAGGCGCCGCGCAGCGCCGCCATCTCGCTCGCCAACACCGGGGCACGGGCGGCGCGCTGGCGGGCGATGGCGCGGGCCATGGGAGATTCCCCATGGGACAGTCGGGCGAGGCCTTCCGTCAGCGGTTCCGGCCCCAGGCTCGTGCAGAGCGTCGGCAGCACGCCGAGCCCCTGGATCGGCCAGCCCGAGGGGGCGACGACTCGCGACCAAGTGATGAGGATCTCGCCCTCGTTCGGCAGGGGGGCGACGATCTGGATCAACCCCTTGCCCATGGTGGCGCTGCCCACCACAGCCGCGCGGCCGCGCTCACCGAGCCCCATCGCGACGATCTCGGCGGCCGAGGCGGTGCGACCATCCACCAGCACCACCACCGGCCGGCCCTGCGCCAGGTCCTGCCCTCCGGCGGTGTAGCGGCGGTTGGCCTCGGGGTGGCGGCCTTCGGTGCGGACGAGCTCGCCCTCCGCCAGGAAGGCATCCGCCACCGCCACCGCCTGGCCGAGCAGCCCGCCGCGATTGCCGCGCAGGTCCACCACCACGCCACGCGGCGGCCTGGTGGCGAAGCCGTGGGCGAGTTCGTCGGCGACGCGCCGTTCCGTGACGGCGGAGAAACCGGAGATGCGGAGCCAGAGGATATCGTCCCGGCGTTCGGCGGTGACGGTTTCCGGCACCACCACCTGGCGTTCCAGCGTTACATCCCGCTTGGCGCGGCCGCGCGTCAGCGTCAGGTCAACAGAAGACCCCTCCGGCCCTTCCAGCAGCGTCGCGGCGAGGCCGGGCTCGCGCGGGTCGAGGCTGCGGCCGTCGATGGCCACCAGCCGGTCCCCGGCGCGGATGCCGGCCTGGGCGGCGGGACCTCCGGGCGCCACTTCCGTGATCGTCAGAGCGTTGCGCTGGGCCGCGACGCGCAGGCCAAGGCCGGACTGCCCGACGCGGCGTTCCCGCGCGCCGCGCGCTTCCGTTGGCGTGACGTAGCGGCTGTAGGGGTCGAGGTGGTTGAACAATTCCTCGAACCCCGCCGCGATCAGACGTTCCGCCCCGGCGCGGCGCACGGCGGAGGAAGCCCGCCAGGCGACATCATAGAATTCGACCAGCGCCCCCGCGATGGTGCTGCCGACAAGCTGCGGCGTGCCACCACCGCCGAGGGGGGCTATCGGCAGGCTGGTCAGCAGCCGGTCCTCCGACAGCAGGCGCAGCCGGTCCTGGCGGATCTCGGCGCTGAGCCGCTGGTCCAGCACCGTCAGCCCGCGCAGCGACCACAAGGCAAGGTTGGCCGGCGATTCAGATTCGAGATGGCGTTCGAGAACCAGCGCCTGGCTTTCCGACAGCACCCGTTCGACCGCGCCGCGCGGGAAGAAGCCCGATTCCTGCGCCCGCGCCGGTGCTACCGAGACCCAGAGGATCGCCGAGAGGACGCCCTGGAGGAGGATTTGCCTTGCCCTTTGCGGGAGGCTTTGGCACCGCCCATGGCGCGCGGGTCCCCCTGCATCAGGGAAAACACCATGCCACCCGTGCGCGGGCTCGCTTCCGCGAGTCGCACCTCGACCGACTGGCCCAGGGTGAAGGTCATACCGGTATTGCGGCCGGTCATCGCGTGCCCGGCCTCGTCCAACTGCCATTTGTCGTCCGGCAAGGCCGCAAACGGAACAATTCCGCTGGCGCCGTTCTCCTCCACGGTGACGAACAGGCCGAAGCGTGTCACCCCCGAAATCCGCGCATCGAACAACTCTCCCGCACGTGTTGCCATATAGGCAGCGAGGTAGCGGTCCACGGCATCCCGCTCCGCTGCCGCGGCGCGGCGTTCGGTGCTGGTGATGTGCTCCGCCGTGTCCTGGAAACGCGCGGCTTCGGCGTCCGTCAGCCCGCCGGCGGAAGGGCCTTTGCCCAAGGCGAGGCCACGGATCAGCGCGCGATGCACCAGCAGGTCCGCATAGCGGCGGATCGGGCTGGTGAAATGTGCGTAGCGGGCCAGAGCCAAGCCGAAATGGCCGATATTGGCGGGCTCATAGGCCGCTTGGGACTGGCCGCGCAGCACCGCCTCATTCACCAGGCGCTCCTCCGGCCTGCCCTTCACGGCGGCGAGGATGCCGCCGAAATCGCGGGGGTGCAGACGGTCCCGCGCCGGCAGGGCGAGATCGAGCGATTGCAGGAACTGCCGCAGGCCTTCGAGCTTCTCGTCCGAGGGCCGGTCATGCACGCGATACATGCAGGGCTGGGCAAGTTTCTCCAGCTCCTCCGCCGCGCAGACATTGGCGGCGACCATGAATTCCTCGATCAGCCGGTGCGACTCGAGCCGCGCGCGCGGCACCACGCCCTTCACCTGGCTCTTCGCATCCAGCAGCACGCGGCGTTCCGGCACGTCGAGCTCCAGCGTGCCGCGCCGGGCGCGATCCGCGAGCAGGGCCTCATAGGCGCCGTAGAGGCTGCCCAGCAGGTCGGCCGGGACACCGTCCGGGACCGTCGCGGCATCCCGCGCCGCCTGGACCTGTTCGTAGGTCAGCCGCGCGGCGGACCGCATGATTCCACGGCCGAAGCGATGCGACGTCTTCGTGCCGGCCTTGTCGAAGCGCATCTCGACGAACAGGCACCCGCGATCCTCTCGCGGCCGAAGGCTGCACCAGCCATTGGACAGCGCCTCCGGCAGCATCGGCA
>CANJXD010000297.1 GCA_947478535.1 Acetobacteraceae bacterium | reverse complement strand
GCCGGCCCTCACCCCTGCGCAGCGCATGGGCATAGAGGCCCGGCGCGGTCAGGTTGGCGTGGATGGCCGCCGGGCCGGCTACGCCGGTCCCGGAAAGGGCGGATACGTCGGACGTCATCAGGAACCTCCAATTGCGCCATGGGACCGATCAAGGCACCGATCAACGCCAAGGCGGCAGCGCGCCCTTCTCGGCGCCCAGGGGGGCGAAATTAGGGCGGGTAAGCTGCCCTAATCAATGCGAACCAGCCGGTTACTTTGGCACAATTCTGTTGTGCAGTGCGTCACGACCGGCCCGAGCGGCGCGGATCAGCCCGGCGCGAACGCCGTCCGCATCGCCCACCGGCGCGGCCCAGGCGTGGCGGAGTACCGCCCCCCCGGTCGCATCTTGGGGCGCCAGATCGCAGCCGTCGGAATCGACGGCGACGAGGCGCCATGCCTGGCCGGGCACATGGCCGTGCATCCCTTCCGCCATCGCCGCCAGGGCATCGGCATGGTCGGCATTCACATGGGCGATGATCTCGCCCTCCGCCTCGGCCAGCGCGGCCACCGCGGCGGCATCCGGCAGCAGGTCGGCGCGCTTCAGCCGCGTGGCGCGGGCGAAGCCGCCGACCAGCAGCCCCGCCTGGGGGCGCAGGCGCCACAGCGCGAAATCGCCGAAATCGGCGTAAAAGGCCGCATAGGCGTGGCGCGCCAGCCAGCGGGCCTTGAGGCCGGGCGCTTCCACCGCCGGTACTTCCTCGGCGACCCCGGTCAGGGTGACGCGGGGCGCGGTCTGGGGGTTGGCGGTTTCGGGCGCGCCCTGGAACAGCAGGGCGCAGCGCGGTTCGGCCCGCAAGTGGCGGGTGTGCTCCGACAGGGACGACAGGAGCATCAGCACGGACAGGTCCGGCGCCGTGGCAGGGGTGACGAGGGCGGCGAAGGGCTGGCCCTCCGTCACGGTCGAGAGCGTGGCCGATGCGGCGGCACGCACCAGGCGACGGGCCTCGAAGCCGAAGGATTCCGCTGCCATGCCTGCCTCCGGTCCGCCTTCGCCGCTTGCCTGACCCGGCTTTGCCACAATCTATCGGCAGGATAACCCCATCCGGCGCAGACCGCGCCCCGAGGAGCCTCCTGTGCCGCACACCATCGCCCTGGTGGACGACGACCGCAACATCCTGACCAGCGTCTCCATGACCCTGGAGCAGGAGGGGTTCATCGTCCGCACCTATACCGACGGCGAAAGCGCCCTGCAGGGGCTGATGGCCCGCCCGGTCGATCTGGCCGTGCTGGATATCAAGATGCCGCGCATGGATGGGATGGAGCTGCTGCAACGCCTGCGGCAGCGCAGCGCCATGCCGGTGATCTTCCTGACCAGCAAGGATGACGAACTGGATGAGCTGATGGGGCTCCGCCTCGGGGCGGATGACTACATCACCAAGCCGTTCAGCCAGCGCCTGCTGCTGGAACGCATCCGCGCCCTGCTGCGGCGGAACGAAGCCGGGCGCGCCGAGGGCAGCGGCACGCCGGCCGGCGGCATCATCGCCCGCGGCGACCTCGTACTGGATGAGACGAAGCACACCTGCCTCTGGAAGGGCGGGCAGGTACAGCTGACCGTGACAGAATTCCTGCTGGTCAAGGCGCTCGCCGTGCGGCCGGGCATGGTGAAGAATCGGGACCAGCTGATCGACGGCGCCTATGGCGAGAACATCTATGTCGATGACCGGACCATCGACAGCCATGTGAAGCGCGTGCGGAAGAAGTTCCGGGCCGTGGACCCCGATTTTTCCATGATCGAGACGCTCTACGGGCTGGGCTACCGCTACAAGGAAGCCTGAGCGGACGGGTACGAAGGGGGGCGCGGAGGGGGCATCCTGGCAGCCCTCCGACGCACCCTACCAAAAGATTAATTATCGGACATTTTTGATGTTCGGACATGTCAGTCTGTCCATGTGATTGCGGTATTTGGCTTTAGCAATTTAGTATGACGATATCGATTTCCCGCTGCGAGGGTCCCAGCGCGGACCTTGCAGTGTCGTCCTGGCCTGACACAGGCGGAGCCCGACCCTGACAGTTGCGCTAATTTTCGGCAGAAACCTTGGCCTGTCTGGCCGTCACCAAGCCCGCTGCCCATGCTCCTAGGCGGATGACATTGATTCATCTCATATAAACATCTTGCAATTTATAACGAATTATTCATCATGCGCGTCGTTCTGGACACAAGTTAACCGCGAAGCGCGTTGATCCTTCACCCCAGTCTCGGTGAGAAAGGGCCATGCGCGTTCGGCAACCGACGCGCGCGTCACGCGCATGCCGTGTGGCTGCACAACAGGGCTTCAGGGCACGAGCGCCCAAACGATAGGGAGTGGGGGATGTCAGCTTCACACGCGGCGGACGGCGGGTCCGCGCGGCCAATGTCCGAGGGAGAGAGGAAGGTCATCCTGGCCTCATCCCTTGGCACGGTCTTCGAATGGTACGACTTCTACCTCTACGGGTCGCTCGCGGCCGTCATCGGGTTGAAGTTCTTCTCGATGTACGACGAGACGACGCGCAACGTCTTCGCCCTGCTGGCCTTCGCCGCGGGCTTCCTGGTTCGCCCCTTCGGCGCGCTGGTGTTCGGGCGCCTCGGCGACCTCGTCGGCCGCAAATACACCTTCCTGGTCACCATCGTGATCATGGGCGCCTCGACCTTCATCGTCGGCATCCTTCCCACCTCGGACCAGATCGGCATCCTCGCGCCGGTCGCGCTGATCGCGCTCCGCATGCTGCAGGGCCTGGCGCTCGGCGGTGAGTATGGCGGTGCCGCGACCTATGTGGCCGAACATGCTCCCAATGGCCGGCGCGGCTTCTACACCTCCTTCATCCAGATCACGGCGACGGCGGGGCTGTTCCTGTCGCTGATCGTCATCCTGGGCACCCGCTCCATCCTGGGTGAGGCGGCCTTCGCGGATTGGGGCTGGCGCGTTCCGTTCCTGCTCTCGATCGTGCTGCTGGCCATCTCGGTCTGGATCCGGTTGCAGATGCAGGAAAGCCCGGCCTTCAAGAAGATGAAGGACGAGGGCAAGGGCTCGAAGGCGCCGCTGGGCGAGGCGTTCGGCCAATGGAAGAACGCGAAGATCGCGCTCTTCGCCCTGCTCGGCCTCGTCATGGGCCAGGCGGTGGTCTGGTACACCGGCCAGTTCTACGCGCTGTTCTTCCTCGGCCAGGTGCTGAAGGTGGACGGCTTCACCACCAACATGCTGATCGCCTGGTCGCTGGTGCTGGGCTCGGGTGGCTTCGTGTTCTTCGGCTGGCTCTCGGACAAGATCGGCCGCAAGCCGATCATCCTGGGCGGCTGCCTCGTCGCCGCGCTCACCTACTTCCCGCTGTTCACCCTGATGTCGAAGGAAGCCAACCCGGCCCTTTCGGCCGCGCATTCGAATATCGCCGTCGTCGTCTCGGCGGATACGGCGGGTTGCTCCTTCCAGTTCAACCCGACCGGCACGTCGCGGTTCGTGGCGCACTGCGACATCACCAAGGCCGCTCTGGCGCGCGCATCGGTGAACTACCGGGTGCAGAATACGCCCGGCCAGACCGGCGTCTCGGTGCAGATCGGCACCCAGCCGGTCGTCAACGCCACGGTGCAGGTGGATGGGCAGGTTCGCCCCAACCCGCAATTCCAGGCCCAGTTGACAGCGACACTCACAGCAGTCGGCTACCCGACCGCGGCGAACCCGAGCGTGGTCAAGATGTCCGGTCCCTTCGACATCTTCCGCGAACAGCCGGCCGTGCTGATCGGCATCCTGACGCTGCTGGTGATCTACGTCACCGCGGTCTACGGCCCGATCGCCGCGGCGCTGGTGGAATTGTTCCCCACCCGCATCCGCTACACCTCGATGTCGCTGCCCTATCACATCGGCAATGGCTGGTTCGGCGGCCTGATGCCCGCCACCGCCTTCGCGATGATCGCGCAGACCGGCGACGTGTATTACGGCCTCTGGTACCCGATCGTCATCGCCCTCGCGACGGTGGTCATCGGCATCTTCTTCGTGCCGGAGACGAAGGATCGCGACATCTTCGCGACCAACGAGGACGGCTCCGCCAGCGCGGCCGACTACCGCACCGCGAAGTAGTCCCGGCGGCAACGCCCGGACGTGATTGGCGCCGGGGGGAAACCCCCGGCGTTTTTTTTCGGCCTCGCCGCGCCGCTTGCTCTGCCGCAAGCGCGATCGCGACCTGGGGATGGCAAGGTGCAGGCGCGGGCGAAGGCGCGCGCCGCAGGGAACATGCCGGACAATACCGGCCACGGGGTGGGAAGACGGCCATGGAAGGCAGCATCGGCGGCAGCCGCTACGACGAGATCTATGCCGCCTGGCGCGCGGCGCCGGAGGAATTCTGGCGGCAGGCCGCCGCCGGCATCGACTGGGACGTGGCTCCCACCCGCATCTTCGCCCCGGAGATGGGCGTCTATGGCCGCTGGTTTCCCGATGCCCGGCTGAACACCTGCCACAATGCGCTGGACCGCCATGTCGCCGCCGGCCATGGGGACCGCACGGCGCTGATCTGGGACAGCCCGATGACGGGCCGCGCCGCCCGCTTCACTTTCGCCGGTTTGCGGGACCGGGTTGCCAAGCTCGCCGGGGCGCTGGCCGCGCGGGGTGTGGCCGCCGGCGACCGCGTGGTGATCTACATGCCGATGGTGCCGGAAGCCGCCATGGCGATGCTGGCCTGCGCGCGCCTCGGTGCCGTGCATTCCGTGGTGTTCGGCGGCTTCGCGGCGGCGGAACTCGCCGCCCGCATCGCCGATGCGAAGCCCCGCGCCATCATCGCCGCCTCCTGCGGGCTGGAGCCGGGGCGGCTGGTGAAATACAAGCCGCTTCTCGATGCCGCCATCGCGCTGAGCCCCCACAAGCCGGATGCCGTGCTGGTGCTGCAACGCCCGGAATGGGTGTGCGACCTGGTGGCGGGCCGCGATGTCGATCTCGAAGCGGCGGAGGCGGCGGCCGAGCCCGCGCCCTGTGTCAGCGTCGCGGCGACGGACCCGCTCTATATCCTCTACACCAGCGGCACCACGGGAAAGCCCAAGGGCATCCTGCGGGACAATGGCGGGCATGCCGTCGCGCTGCTCAATTCGATGTCCATGCTCTACGGCCTCAAGGCCGGGGATGTGATGTGGACGGCAAGCGACGTCGGCTGGGTCGTCGGCCATTCCTACATCGTCTATGCGCCGCTGATCGCGGGCTGCACGACGGTGATGTATGAGGGAAAACCCGTCGGCACGCCGGATGCCGGCGCCTTCTGGCGGGTCTGCGCGGAACATCGCGTGAAGGTGCTGTTCACGGCGCCCACCGCCATCCGCGCCGTGAGGAAGGAAGACCCGGAGGGCAAGCTGCTCGCGCAGTATGACCTCTCGGCACTGGAAGCCCTGTTCCTGGCGGGCGAGCGCTGCGATCCGCCGACCGCCGAATGGTCCGCCGCCCTGCTCGGCAAGCCCGTGATCGACCATTGGTGGCAGACCGAGACGGGCTGGAGCATCACCGGCAATTTTCGCGGATTCGGCCTGTTCCCGAACCGCCCCGGCTCGGGCGGCAAGCCGGCGCCGGGCTATGACCTTCGCGTCCTGGACGAAGCCGGGCACGAAGTACCGCGCGGGCAGATCGGCACGCTGGCGTTGAAGCTGCCGCTGCCGCCTTCGAACCTGCCGACGCTGTTCCAGGCCGATGACCGGTTTCGGGAGGCGTATCTCGAGACCTTCCCAGGCTACTACAACACCTCCGATGCCGGGATGGTGGATGCGGAAGGCTATGTCTGGGTGATGTCGCGCACCGATGACATCATCAATGTCGCCGGCCATCGCCTGTCCACCGGCGCGATGGAGGAAGTGCTGGCCGCCCATCCGGATGTGGCGGAATGCGCGGTGGTGGGGGTGAAGGACAGCCTGAAGGGCCAGGTGCCGCTGGGCCTCGTCGTGTTGAAGGCGGGGGTGGATCGGCCGGAAGCCGCCATCGCCAGGGAACTCGCCCAGATGGTGCGGGACCGCATCGGGCCGGTTGCCGCCTTCAAGGAAGCCCGCGTCGTGCAGCGCCTGCCGAAGACCCGGTCCGGCAAGATTCTGCGCGCCACCATTCGCAAGATCGCAGATAGCGAAACCTACGCCGTGCCGCCCACCATCGATGATCCCGTCATCCTGGAGGAGATCGAGGCCGTGCTGCGCGAGGCGGAGAAATAGGCGTCATGCCCGAGGGAACGTCCCCCCTGCTGCTGCGGCAGGACAGCGATGCCGGCGTCACGCGCCTCACGCTCAACAAGCCGGAAAGCCGCAACAGCCTGTCCTTCGCCATGATGGGCGCGCTGGCCGAGGCGCTGGCCGGCGTCGGGGGGGATGCCCGGGTGCGCGTCGTGATCCTCGCCGCCGCGGGGCCCGTCTTCTGCGCCGGGCACGACCTGCGGGAGATCACGGCCCACCGCGCCGATGCCGATGGCGGGCGTGGCTTCTTCGAGGCCGCGATGCTGCGCTGCGCGGCGCTGATGCAGGCGATCATCGCCCTCCCCCAGCCCGTGATCGCGGAGGTGCAGGGCGTGGCGACGGCGGCGGGCTGCCAGCTTGTCGCGACCTGTGACCTGGCGGTCGCGGCGGACCATGCGCGCTTCTGCACGCCGGGGGTGGATATCGGCCTGTTCTGCTCCACCCCCGCCGTGGCGCTTTCCCGCGCCGTGCCTGCCAAGGCCGCGATGGAGATGCTGCTGACCGGAGAGATGATTGCGGCCACGGAAGCCCAGCGGATCGGGCTGGTGAACCGCGTGGTGCCGGCCGCTGAACTCGGCCCCGCGACCGAGGCGCTGGCCCTGAAGATCGCGGCCCGCAGCGCGCACACGGTCCGCATCGGCAAGGCCGCCTTCCACCGCCAGCGCGGGCTTCCCTTGCCGGAAGCCTATGCCCATGCTGCCGGGGTGATGACGGACAACCTGATGGCCGAGGATGCGGCGGAGGGGATCGGCGCCTTCCTCTCCAAGCGCCAGCCCATCTGGCAGGATCGGTAGGGAAGACGCACGCCATGGCCGCTTCGGATTTCGATGCCCTTCCCCGGGTCGCCGCCAATCACCAGCCGCTGACGCCGCTGCTGTTCCTGGAACGCGCGGCCGCGGTCTATCCGCGCCATACCGCCGTGGTGCATGGCGCGACGCGGCGCAGCTACGCGGAACTGCGCGCCCGCTGCGTGAAGCTTGCCGATG
>CANJXD010000296.1 GCA_947478535.1 Acetobacteraceae bacterium | reverse complement strand
GCCCCCGGGTGTCACGACGGAGCGGCATGAGAATGTGCCGCTGCTGCCGGTCTCGGCGGAGGCCGCCTATGCGGCGCTGCGGATGCTGGGGGAGGATGTCGAGCGCTGCTGGAAGCTGGCGGAATGGCCGGACCGGCGGCAGGTGCAGTGGGTGGTCCGCACGCGCTGGGCCAATTTCCCGGACATCATCGTGGGCCAGGTCGTGGCACTGGCCGGCGGCGCCGGCGTCTTCCTGTATTCCCGAAGCCTGGTCGGCTGGTCCGACCTCGGCGTGAACCGTGAGCGCCTGGTGCAATGGCGCGCACGGCTTGAGGATGCGCTGCGCGCGCCCTGAGTTTCCACCATCCGGCCAAGGCGACCAGCGATGCGCTTCATCGGTTCCTTCCTGCGCGATGCCTGGGCGCTCGCCCGCCCCTACTGGACCAGCGAGGAACGCGGGCGCGGGCTGCTGCTGCTGGCCGCCGTTGTCGTGCTGAACCTGTCGCTGGTGGGGATGACCGTGATCCTCACCTATTGGCAGCGCGCCTTCTACAACGCGCTGGAGGAGAAGGACGCGGCGACCTTCTGGAACCTGCTGCTGCTCGGCGGCGATGCGGGGGAAAGCTGGTTCCCGGGCTTCGCCGTGGTGGCGGCGATCTACATCCTGATCGCGGTCTACCAGCTGTATCTGAAGCAGGCGCTGCAGATCCGCTGGCGGCGCTGGCTGACAAAGGACTACCTGGATCGCTGGCTCGCCGATCGCGCCTATTATCGCATCGCGCTGACCGACCCGGCGACCGACAACCCCGACCAGCGCGTGGCGGAAGACCTCAAGCTGTTCGTCGATGATACGCTGTCGCTCGGGCTCGGGCTGATGAACAGCGTCGTCACGCTGTTCTCCTTCATCGTCGTGCTGTGGTCGCTGTCCGGACCGCTAGAGGTGCTGGGCATCTCCATCCCCGGCTACATGGTCTGGGTCGCGATCCTCTATTCCGCCATCGGCACCTGGATCGCGCATCTGATCGGCCGGCCGCTGATCCGGCTGAACTTCCTCCAGCAACGGGTGGAGGCGGATTTCCGCTACTCCCTGGTGCGGCTGCGGGACAATGTGGAGGGGGTCGCCCTGCATGGCGGGGAGGCCGATGAAAAGCGCGGCCTGCTCGCCCGCTTCACGGCGCTGACGGAGAACTGGTGGGGGATCATGACCGCGACCAAGCGGCTGACCTTCTTCACCGCCGGCTTCGGCCAGGTGGCGAGCATCTTCCCCATCGTCGTCGCCGCCCCCGCCTATTTCGCCGGACGCATCCCGCTGGGCGGGCTGATCCAGACGAGCTCCGCCTTCGGGCAGGTGCAGGGGGCATTGTCCTGGTTCGTGGATAATTACTCGCGGCTGACGGAATGGCGCGCGACGGTGGAGCGGTTGACCAGCTTCCAGGCCGCCATCGCCGCCGCCCGCACCGCCACCGATGGCGTGCGGCTGCGGGATTCGGCGGACCCGGCCGTGACGCTGGAAGGCGTCACCATCGCCCTGCCCGATGGCCGCGTGCTGGTGCGCGATGCCGCGCTGCGGGTGGAAAAGGGCGAGGCGGTGCTCGTCTCCGGCGCGTCCGGCAGCGGGAAATCGACGCTGTTCCGGGCGCTCGCGGGCATCTGGCCGTTCGGCGAGGGGCTTGCCCATATCCCCGCCGGCAGCCGCGCGCTGTTCCTCCCGCAGCGGCCTTACCTGCCGCTGGGCTCGCTCCGCCGCGCCGTCTGCTACCCCCTCGATGCCGCCAGCGTGCCGGATGACGCGGTGCGGGAGGCGCTGGAGGCGGTCGGGCTGGCCCATCTGGCATCGCGACTGGATGATGAGGATGCCTGGGACCGCCGGCTTTCCGGCGGTGAACAGCAGCGGCTTGCCTTCGCGCGGGCGCTGCTGGTCAAGCCGGATTTCCTGTTTCTCGACGAAGCGACCGCGAGCCTCGACCCCGAGGGCGAGCAGAAGCTCTATGGCCTGGTGGCGCAACGGCTGCCGGGCGCGGGGGTGCTGTCGATCGCCCATCGCCCTGCCGTGGCGCAGTTCCACGGCCGGCACCTGCGACTGGCCAATGGTCAACTGGGAAGCGTCGTATGATGACGTGGGTGAAGTTTGGCGCGGCGGCCTTGGTGCTCGTCCTCATCGTTGCCGGGGCCTGGCTTTGGACGCCCGACCTGACACGGCAGGAGGCGGAGCGGCGCCAGGGCGGCGCGCCCAGCGCCTTCGTGGAGGTGCTCGGCCTGCGCCTGCATCTCAGGGATACCGGCCCCCGTGACGCGCCGCCCATCCTGCTGCTGCACGGCTTCGGCAGTTCGCTGCATACCTGGGACGATTGGGCGCGGCTGCTGGAGACGGATCGCCGCGTGCTAAGGATCGACCTGCCCGGCTTCGGCCTGACCGGGCCGGACCCCTCGGGGGACTATTCCGACCAGCGCTTCGTGCTGCTGGTGGAGGAGCTGCTGGACCGGCTGGGAATTGCGCGGATCGACATCCTCGGCAGTTCGATGGGCGGGCGGCTCGCCTGGCGCTTCGCGGCGGACCGGCCCGCACGAGTGCGGCGGCTGGTCCTGATGGCGCCGGATGGCTTCGCCAGCGCCGGCTTCCGCTACGGGGTGCCGACGCCGGTGCCACTGGCGATGCGCGCCCTGCCCTACACGCTGCCGGGCTTCCTGCTGCGCGGCGGGCTGGCACCGGCCTATGCGGATGCGGCGGCGCTGACCGATGCCGTGCTGGCGCGCTACCGGGACATGATGCTGGCACCGGGCGTGCGCCACGCCATCATCGCCCGGATGGAACAACACATCCTGGAGCCACCGGAGCCCTTCCTGCGGCGCATCACCGCGCCCGTGTTGCTGCTGTGGGGGGAAAGCGACCGCATGATCCCGGCACCCCACGCCGCCGATTACGCGCGCGAATTGCCGGACAGCCGCACCGTGCTACTGCCCGCCCTCGGCCATGTGCCGATGGAGGAAGACCCGGCGCGGTCGCTGGCGCCGGTCAGGGAATTTCTCGCCACACCGTAGCGGGATGCCGCCTCAGATTTCCTCGACGTTCGAAACGCCGGGCAGCACCTTCATGGCCTGGATCAGCTTCGGCGAGACATTGAAGGTGCCGGGCAGCGCGATTTCCACCTCCTGCCCCGGCCCCGTCATCGGCACGACGACGACACGGCCGCGGCCTCGGCCTTCGCGCACCAGCACATCCCGGATATGGCCGACGGCGTCGGTCTTCTCCAGCCACACGCGCAGGCCCGTGCCCATGCTGGCGGCCGCCTTGTCCAGAGGCTCCACCTCCTGCGCCGTCAGGCGGACGGTGTCGCCATCGAGGCGAACCTCGGTGCTGATGACGAGCGCCGTTCCCTCGGCGAGGAATTCGCCAGCGCGGGCCAGGCCTTCACTGAAGAAGGTCACCTCGAAACTGCCCTGGGCGTCGGAGAACTTCACCCAGGCCATCTTGTTGCCGGACTTGGTCCGCCCGGTCTTCACCGCGACCACGGTGCCGGCCAGCTTCAGGCGCCCGGCCCCGGCGCGGGCGCGATCCGCGACCTCCGCCGAATTCACCACGCCGAGCTTGTTCAGCGCCTTGCGGTAGCTGTCGAGTGGATGGGCGGACAGGTGAAAGCCCACCGCTTCCGCCTCATAGGTCAGGCGTTCCAGCAGCGGCCAGTCCTGCGCTTCGGGCAGGCGCAGCGGCGGGGGAGCCGCCTCGGCGCCGAACATGTCCCGCGTCGGGTTGGCGCGGCGCTCCGCGGCTTCCTGCGCGGCGCGGAGGACGGATTCCGCGCCCTGCACCATCCGCGCACGGTTCTGCTCCAGGCTGTCGAAGGCGCCGGCGCGGGCCAGGTTCTCCATCTGCATCTTGTTCAGCAGCTTGGGGTCCACGCGGCCGGCAAAATCCGACAGCGAGGCAAAGCGGTTGGAAGCCTTGCGCGCCGCCACCAGGTCCCGCATCGCGCCGAGGCCGACGCGCTTGACCGCCGCCATGGCGAAGCGGATGGCGACGCTGCCATCCTCGCGCACCTCCAGGCAGAATTCCGCGTCGGACAGGTTCACATCCGGCGGCAGCACGGCGATGCCGAGCCGCGCGGCTTCCTGCATATGCCCCGCGAGCTTGTCGGTATTGCCGAGGTCGAGCGACATCGAGGCCGCGAGGAAGGCGACGGGGTGGTTCGCCTTCAGCCAGGCCGTCTGGTAGGCGACCAGCGCATAGGCTGCGGCGTGCGACTTGTTGAAGCCGTATTCCGCGAACTTCTCCATGAGATCGAAGATCTCGCCGGCCTTGGCTTCCGGCACGTCGTTCTTCACAGCACCTTCGACGAAGATCTTGCGCTGGGCCTCCATCTCGGAGCGGATCTTCTTGCCCATGGCGCGGCGCAGCAGGTCCGCGCCGCCGAGCGAATAGCCCGCGAGCTCCTGGCTGATCTGCATGACCTGTTCCTGATAGACCAGGATGCCGTAGGTCTCCCCCACGATGCCCATGATGGCGGGGTGCGGCGGCTGCCACTTCTCGCCATGCTTGCGCTGGCAATAGGCCGGGATATTCGCCATCGGCCCCGGCCGATACAGCGACACCGCGGCGATCAGGTCCTCGAACCGGTCGGGGCGCATCATGCGAAGGCATTCGCGCATGCCCTGGCCTTCGAACTGGAAAACCCCGGCCGCATCGCCACGCGCGAGCATGGTGTAGGTCTTCGCGTCATCGAGCGGGAGTTTTTCCAGGTCGATCTCGATGCCCTGGCCCTTCAGCATTGCGACGGCGCGTTGCAGCACCGTCAGCGTCTTCAGGCCGAGGAAGTCGAACTTCACCAGCGACGCCTGCTCGACATACTTCATCGAGTACTGGGTGATCAGCATCTCGCTGCGCGGGTCGCGATAGAGCGGCACGATCTCCATCAACGGCTTGCGCCCGATGACGACGCCGGCGGCGTGGGTGGAGGCGTTGCGATACAGGCCTTCGAGTTCCAGCGCGATTTCGAGCAGGCGGCTCACCTGTTCGTCGTAGTCGCGCATCTCCTGCAATTTCGGCTCGCCGTCGATTGCCTGGGCGAGTGTGACAGGCTTGGCGGGGTTGAAGGGGATGAGGCTGGCGATGCGGTCCACTTGGCCATAGGGCAGGCCCATGACGCGGCCGACATCGCGCACCGCGGCCTTCGCCTGCAGCTTGCCGAAGGTGATGATCTGCGCGACGCGGTCGGCGCCGTATTCGCGCACGACGTATTTGATGACCTCGTCGCGGCGGTCCTGGCAGAAGTCGATGTCGAAGTCCGGCATCGACACGCGTTCGGGATTCAGGAAGCGCTCGAACAGCAGGCCCCAGCGCATCGGGTCAAGATCGGTGATGAGCAGCGCCCAGGCAGCGACGGACCCGGCGCCCGAGCCGCGCCCTGGGCCCACCGGAATGTCCTGCCGCTTCGCCCATTGGATGAAGTCCGCGACGATGAGGAAGTAGCCGGAGAAGCCCATGCTCTCGATGACCGAGAGCTCATAGGCCAAGCGTTCCCGGTAGGGGCCACGCGCGTCCTCCGGCGTGCCCTGGGCTTCGAGCCGGCCTTCGAGGCCGGTCTTCGCCATATCCGCCACCGTCTCGGCCTCGGTCATGCCGGGCGTGACCTTGGGGCAGATCGGCAATTCCGGCTTTTTCGATTCCGCCATCACGGCGCAGCGCCGCGCGATGGCGAGCGTGTTGTCGCAGGCCTCCGGCAGATCGGCGAACAGGGTCCGCATGGCCTCGGCGGATTTGAAGAAATGCTCGGCCGTGACGCGCCGGCGATCCTGTTCCGCGAGCACACGGCTTTCGGCGATGCACAGCAACGCATCATGCGCGAGGTGCATCGAGGATTCGGCGAAATAGACATCGTTGGTGGCGACGAGCGGCAGCCCGGCCGCATCGGCCAGCGCCAGCAGGCCAGGCTCGATGATGCGTTCGATGGGCAGGCCGTGGCGCTGCAGTTCGACGACGAGGCGGTCGTCGAACTGCTCCTTCAGCCGGGCGAGGAGCCGCGAAGCGGCGTCCTTCCGCCCTTCCGCCAGCAGCCGCCCGAGCGGGCCCGTGGTGCCGCCCGTGAGCAGCATGAGGCCTTCGCTATGCGCGCCGAGCTGGTCCAGCGTGATGCAGGGGGAGCCGGAGGGATCGGTGCCGAGGAAGCCCTCGGAGGACAGGCGCTGGAGGTTCTCATACCCCGCCGGGGTCATCGCCAGCGCCACCAGCGGGTCCGGCCGCAGGCGGTTGGGGTCACTCGCCCGGCCGCCACCGGCCTCATCCGTCTGGCCGCGCCCCAGGAACAACTGGCAGCCGAGGATGGGCTGCACCCCCTTGCCCGTGCAGGCCTGGGAGAATTCCAGCGCGCCGAACAGGTTGGCGGTATCCGTCAGCGCGACGGCGGGCATGCCGTTGGCGCGCGCGAGCGCCGGCAATTTCTCCGCCTTGATGGCGCCCTCGGACAGGGAATAGGCGGAATGGGCGTGCAGGTGGATGAAGCTGGCCATGCGGCGCAGGGTAGCGCCCCGGCGGGGGCTGGGTCCACGATGCGCGCTTGCGCCGCGCCCCGCCGCCATCCCACCCTCGCCCTCATGAGCGACTCGACCGATCTCCGCCTGCTGCGCCGCGCCATCGCCCTTTCCGCGGAAAGCCGGGCAGCGGGCAACCACCCCTTCGCCGCCTTGCTCGCCGCGCCCGATGGCACGGTGCTGATGGAGGCCGGGAACGGCTTCCACCCCCATGGCGATGGCACCGCCCATGCCGAACGCCTGCTCGCCACGCGTGCCTGCATCGAGTTGCCGCCCGAGGCGCGCGCCAGCGCCACGCTGTTCAGCAGCGCGGAGCCGTGCGCGATGTGCGCCGGCGCGATCTACTGGGCGGGGATCGGCCGCGTGGTCTATGGGCTTTCGGAAGCGCGGCTGAAGGCGCTGATCGGCCCGCATCCGGAGAACCTGACCATGGCCCTGCCCTGCCGCACCGTCTTCGCCGCCGGCCAGCGGGCCATCACGGTGGAAGGCCCGCTTCTGGAAGACGCGGCGGAAGCGCCGCATCGGGGGTTCTGGTGAACCGTCCTGCCGCAACCGGCCCCGCCCGCACCTACCGCCAGGTCTGGGAAGCACCGCGACGCTTCAAATCCGACAAGTGGGACCACTACCTCGACGTCTATGAACGCCACTTCGCGCGGTTTCGCGCAGCACCCATCACCTACCTCGAAATCGGCG
>CANJXD010000295.1 GCA_947478535.1 Acetobacteraceae bacterium | reverse complement strand
GCCGTCATCCCCGCCATAGCCGGCCAGCGACGTCGCGGTGAAGAAGGCCATCTGCCCGAAGGCCAGCGTGATCATGATGAAATGCACGCCGCTGGTGCGGATCGCGATGGCCCCCGTCAGCAACGCGAAGCCGCCCGCCGCGAGCATCGCGACGGGCAGCACCACCGCCGCATCGACGATCCGCGCATCATCCAGGATGACCACCGCATAGGCCCCGAAGCCCAGCATCGCCGCATGGCCCATGGAGACGAGCCCCGCCCCACCGACCAGCAGGGAAAGCGAGACGGCGGCCATGGCGAGGATCATCGCGCGCGCCATCAGCGTCAGCTGATAGCCTTCCCCGAAGCCCGCGAGGGGCGCCAGGGCGAGGGCCGCCAGCAGCAGCAGCGCCGGTGCCTCGTGGCGCAGGAAGCGGCCCATCAGGAAGCCCGCACCGGAAACAGCCCTGCCGGGCGGAATGCCAGGATCGCGGCCATGGCGATGTAGATCAGCATGGAGGACAGCGCCGCGCCGACCTGGCGAGCCTCACTCGCGGACAGGAACAGCCGCATCAGGTCCGGCATCAGGGACCGCCCGAGGGTCTCGACCAAGCCCACCAGCAGCGCGGCCAGGAAGGCGCCGCGGATGCTGCCGATGCCGCCGATGACGATGACGACGAAGGCGAGGATCAGCAAATTGTCGCCCATCCCCGGCTCCACCGACAGGATCGGCGCGGCCAGCACGCCGGCGAAGCCCGCGAGCATGGCGCCGAAGCCGAAGACGACCATGAACAGCCGCCGGATATCGACGCCCAGGGCTGCCACCATCGGCGCGTTGGTCGCCCCCGCGCGCACCAGCATGCCGACCTTGGTGCGCTCCACCAGCCACCACAGCAGCCCGGCCGTGGCCAGGCCGCCGCCGATGATGGCAAGGCGATAGACGGGGTAGAGCAGCCCCTCCATCACGCGGATGCCGCCCGTCAGCGCATCCGGCATCGGCACCTGCAGGGGGGCGGCGCCGAATACCAGCTTCACCCCCTGGTTCAGCACCAGGATGACGCCGAAGGTCGCCAGCACCTGCGCGAGATGGTCGCGGTCATACAAATGGCGGAAGACAAGGAATTCCAGCACCAGCCCGAAGGCCAGCGCGGCCGGCAGGGCGAGCGCCAGGGCCAGCCAGAAGCTGCCCGTCTGCGCCGCGAAGAAGGCGGCGAGATAGGCGCCCACCATGTACTGCACGCCATGGGCGAGGTTGATGAAATCCATCACCCCGAAGACCAGCGTCAGCCCCGCCGCGATCAGGAACAGCAGGATGCCGAGCTGCACGCCGTTCAGGCCCTGCACCAGCAGAAGCGTCAAGGACATCCGCAATTCCCTGGTGGAGTGGGGGCGCGGGTGTCACCGCGCCCCTGTTGAGCTTCAGCCCGCCGGCATCCGGCATTCCGCCGCGAAGGGATCGACGGCATTCTCGAACACCTTGCGGTCATGCTCCGTCTGGAACTTGCCATCGGCGCGGCGGGCGACCTTGGCCAGCCAGAAATCCTGCACGGGGAAGTGGTTGGCCCCGAAGGCGAAGGCGCCGCGCACGCTGCGGAATTCCGCCGCCTTGATCGCCGCCCGCAGCGCGCCCTTGTCGGCCATGTTGCCGCCGGTCTTGCGGATCGCGCTGTCCAGCAGGAAGGCGCTGTCATAGGCGTGGGCGGCATAGCTGGCGGGGACGTAGTTGAACTGCGCCTCGAAGTCCCGCACGAAGCGGGCGTTCTGCTCATTCGGCAGCGTCGGCGTCCAGGTGGTGCCGGTGTAGAAGCCAAGTGCGGCTTCCCCCTGCGCCGGCAGCACCGCCTCATCCACCGTGAAGGCGGACAGGAACGGGATATTGGCGAGGCCCGCCTGGCGATACTGCCGCACCAGGTTCACGCCGAGCCCGCCCGGCATGAAGGTGAAGATCGCATCCGGGCGCTTGGCCGCGATCTGCGCCAGTTCCGCCGAGAAATCGAGCTGCGTCAGCGGCGTGTAGAGCTCATCCACCACTTCGCCCCGGAAGCGGGACTTGAAGCCGGCCGCGGCATCGCGCCCGGCCTGGTAGTTCGGCGTCAGGATCATGACGCGGCGATACCCCGCATCCTGCGCCGCCTGACCCAGAACCGCATGGTTCTGGTCGTTCACATAGGAGGTGGCGAAGAAATACGGGTTGCAGCCACGCCCGGCGAAGGGGGAGGGGCCGGCATTGGTCGAGATCAGGAAGGTCTGCGTCTCCGTCACCGGGCGCATGATCGCGGCCAGGATGTTGGAGAAGACGACGCCCACGATGACATCGCATTTGTCCCGCTCGATCGCGGCGCGCACCTTGGTGACCGCCGCGTCGGGGCGCAGTTCGTCATCGATGACCAGCACTTCCGCACCGCGGCCACCGAGCTTGTTCTCCAGATGGCGCATGCCGAGCATGAAGCCATCCCGGAGATGCGTCCCCAGCGAGGCCTGCGGCCCCGTCAGCACCGCGACAAGGCCGACCTTCACGGGCGCGGCCTGCGCGCGCGCGACATAGGGCATGGCAAGCGCCGAAGCGCCGAGCGCCAGCGCGTGGCGCCGTCCGAAAGTAATTGTCATCATCGTTCCTCCGTCTCCCAGGGATATTTTAAGCTTCAAACATCATCCGCACGCAAGCGCTTTCGCACGAAGGGTCAGCGCGCTGCGCGGATCGGTGAGCGGCGCGATGACGGTGAAGTGGTCGGCACCCGCCAGCGCCTCATGGCTGCCGCCCCAGGCGGCGGCCATGTCCCGCGTCTGGCGCAGATATTCGTCGCTTTCCTCTGCGCCCACCACGCAATGGATCGGCCGGCCGGGGGAGGGGAGGAAGCGCGGCGATAGCGCCAGCGCCGTCGCCGCATCCATCCGGATGGCGGAGCCGATGCTGGTCGGGATCAGGGGGGCGAGCTCGAAGACGCCGGAAATCGGCAGCGCCGCTGGCACCACCCCGTCCGGCAAGCCAGCCTCCAGCGCCGGCCAATCCGTCGCCAGCAGCAGCGCTGCCAGCTGCCCGCCGGCGGAATGGCCCATCGCCAGCATCGGCCGGCCGTGCCGGCGGTACAGCATCGCGGTCGCCGCCCGCATCTGCGCCACGATCCGGTGCAGTGAAACGCCTGGGGCGAGGTTGTAGGAGGGCAGGGCCACGGCGATTCCGAGGCCGTTCAACCCCCGCGCGCAATGGCTGACCCAGTCTCGCCCCAGTGCCACCCAGTAGCCGCCATGGATGAACAGCGCGATCGGGGCATCGGTGGCCGTCGCATCCGGCCAGAACAGGTCGAGCTTCTCCCGCTCCCCGGGCCCATAGGGAAGGCCGAGTTCGGCGCGCGGGCAGGCGTCCCGCCAGGCGGCGGCATCGCGCTGCCAGCCGTCCAGGATGGCGGGGTGGCCCGGCACGCGGGCGCGGTTGTTGTACTCGGCCTCAAGATCCATGGCGCCATTGACCCCGCCCGCGCCGATTGCGGCAAGCCCCCCGTTCCGCAACCGGCCTTCCTTGAGGCATTATGCCTGGGATGAAGGTCTATCTGGCTGGCCCCGACGTCTTTCTGCCCGATGCCGCCGCCATGGCGGCTGCGAAGAAGGCGCTCTGCGCCCGCCATGGCATGGAGGGCGTCTTCCCCACAGACCCGCGCCCCGACCCGGCGGCGGATGCGGCGCCCGAGCTGTGGTATGCGATCTACCTGCGGAACGAGGCGCATATCCGCGCCTGTGACGCGCTGGTGGCAAACCTCACGCCCTTCCGGGGGCCTTCGGCCGATGCCGGCACGGTCTATGAGCTCGGCTTCATGCGCGCCCTCGGCCGGCCCGTAATGGGCTATTCGAATGACGCCGTGGATTTCGCCACCCGCACGCGCCGCTTCCTCGGCGATGCGGCGCGCCAGGATGGTGAGGGGGAATGGCGGGATGGGGAGGGGCTGTCCCTCGAATCCTTCGGCCTGACCGACAACCTCATGATCGATGGCGGCATCCGCGCGGCCGGCGGCGCGCTGATCCGCCGGCAGGTGCCCGACGCCGCCCGGTGGAGCGACCTGGCGGCGTTCGAGGAATGCCTGAAGGCGTTATCCCGGATTCCGTAAATTCTCCCGCAACGTGGCGCCGGCATAGGCTTTGCGGAACAGGCCGCGACGCTGCAATTCCGGCACCAGCATCGTCGCCACTTCCTCGAAGCTGGTGGGGAAGGTGGTGGGGGGGATGATGAAACCGTCGCAGGCGCCGGTGCGGTACCAATCCTCCATGATGTCGGCGATCTCCGCCGGCGTGCCCGCCAGCAGATCCCGCGGCTTGCGCACGGCCTCGGCGAAGGTGATGCCCTTCGCCTTCGCGGTCTGCAGCACGCGGTCCCGGTGGCCCTGCACACCCTGGTTGCCGGATTGCGTGACCATCGCGTGCTCATCCTCGATCACGCTGAGATCGGCGGCGACGGACCAGGAATTCGCGGCCAGCACGAGGTCCGGATCGACCAGCGATTCGATATGCGCCGCCTTCTCCCGCGCGATCGAGGATGTCTCCCCCAGCACCAGCGACAGCGTCGGCAGCACGGTGCATTCATCGGGGTTGCGGCCGATGGCGTCCATGCGGGCGCGGATATCGGCGCGATAGGCGAGTGCCGCCGCCTTGGTCGGCGGGGAGCAGAAGATCATCTCCGCCCAGCGCGCCGCGAAGCGCCGCCCGCGTTCGGAGGACCCCGCCTGCATGATGACCGGCCTGCCCTGCGGTGAGCGTGGAATGGACAGCGGCCCGCGGGAGGCGACGTATTTCCCCTGGTAGTTCGCGTAGCGGATCTTCGTGGGATCGGCGAAGACGCCGCTCGCCTTGTCCATCACCAGCGCATCCGCATCCCACCCATCCCAGAGCGCGAAGCAGGCTTCGAGGATTTCATCCGCGCGGTCGTAGCGCAGCTCCTTCGGCGGCAGGCCCTCCGTGCCGCAATTCAGCGCCTCGAATTCCCGCGCCGTGGTGACGACATTCCAGGCGACGCGGCCCTTGCTCAGCAGGTCGAGCGAGCCGAGGCTGCGCGCCAGGTTGTAGGGGTTGTGGAAGGTGGTGGAGAGCGTGGCGCCGAGGCCGAGCCGCGACGTCACCCGCGCCATCAGCGGCAGCACCACCATCGGGTCCAGCAGCGAAAGCTGGCCGCCTGGGCCGACATATTCGTCGAAGCGCCCCTTGTAGAGATCGGGCAGGCCGAGCCCATCGGCGAAGAAGCAGGCATCGAAGAAGCCAGCCTCCAGCACGCGGGCGATATGCTCCCAGCGCGCGGGCTCGAAGATGTCGTCGAGGGTCGCCGTGGGGTGCCGCCAACCGCTGGGGTAGCTCGCACTCGGCCCCGTCTTCATATAGGCGACGAGGTGCATCTTCCGCATGACGGCGTTCCTCACATCAACGGCCGCAAATGTTGACTCATTGGCGACCCCCTCAAACGCCGGGCGTAAGCCTCCGGCTTCCTTGGCTACGCCGCATTTGCGGCGGCGCCCATTCGGGCGCTCGGACCGGTCGAGAGACCGGTCCGCTGTTCTCAGATATCGAGCCAGCGAAGCGCGCGCGGCGGTGGCAGGTCCGGATTGGCGGCGAGCATCCGCGCCCAGACCGCCTTGGTCACGGCCTGCGCTTCCTCCAGCAGCGCCTGCTCATCGGTGACGAGAAGCTTGCCGTCGCGCAGGACGAATTCGCCATCCACCATCACGCTCTCCACCGTGCCGGGATGGCCGTAATGGACGATGTTGCCGATGAGGTTCGTCACCGGCCGCAGCGCCGGGGAATTCAGGTTGAGGAAGGTCAAATCCGCCTTCTTCCCCACTTCGATGCTGCCGAGATCGGCCTCTCGCCCGATGGAACGCGCGCCATTGACGTTGCAGCTGTCGAAGATCGCCTCCGGCTGCGGATCGACGCCCTGGATGCCTTCCGCGCCGCGATGCACGATCAGGCCGATCTTCATGGCGTGGAACATGTCCTCCGTCATGTTGTCGGTGCCGAAGGAGATGTTGATCCCGGCGCGGCGGATCGCCTTGGCCAGCACGGGATGCGGCCCGCGGCGGGACCCGTTGGCGGGGCAATGCACCATCTGCATGCCATGCGCGCCGAGCAGCGCGACATCGGATTCGGTGCAATAGGTCCAGTGCGCGGCCACCACATCGGGCGCCGCCCAGCCGTGCCGGGCCAGATACTCCGCCGGCGTCGCGCCATACTTCTCCCGCACCACCCGCACTTCCTCGACCGACTGCGCGAGGTGGATGGTGCGCGGCATGGCGTGCTTCTGCGCCAGCGCCGTCAGCTTTTCGAGGTAGGAGGGCGTGCAGTTGTCCGTCGCATGGGCGGCGACCTGGATCTGCAACCGCCCCTGATGCGTATTGTGGAAGCGCGCGATGCCCGCTTCCGTGCGGTCGAGAAACACCTGGCCGAAGGCGGGGTCGTCGGACCAATCGCCATGGCGGATCTTCAGCGTGTTCACATCGGCGCAATTCTCGCTCAGCACCAGCCGCACGCCGAGCCCGGCCATCGCATCCGCGTAGTCCGGCACATGGCGGAAGGGATCGACGAAGGTGGTGGTGCCGGATCGGATGCCCTCGACGATGCCGAGCATGCCCATCACGCCGCGTTCATGCGGCGTCATAGTGTAGGATACCGGCGACATGTAGCCATAGACGGCATTGCCCGCCCAATCCTCCACCGTCGCGCGCAGCACGGTCAGGATGGTGTGGGTATGGGCGTTAATGAAGCCCGGCAGCACGGCGCGGCCGCGCGCATGCATCCGCGGCAGGGTGGGGTGCGCCTGCTCCAGCTGCGCCGTCGGGCCGACATCGATGATGCGGTCGCCCCGGATCGCGACCGCGCTGCGCTCAAGGATCGCGCGCGTTGCATCCTGCGTGACGATCACTGCATCGGTGATGAGCAGATCCATGGGCCCAGGCCCTCCCGGCGACGAGTGTTTGCAATTGCGGGGCCGGGCGGCGGCCCATAGCATCGCGCATGAACGAAGCTTGTCCCCGGGGTATCGCGATGCGCAAGAGCCTGCTTCCGGCCATCATGCTGCTGGCCTCGACTGCCGCCCTCGCGCAGGACCGCACGCTGACCATCGGCGTCGGTGGTGCCTTCACCTCGATGGACCCGCACTACCACACCCTCACACCCAACAACGCGCTGACCAAGCACGTCTTCGAACGCCTGGTCGCGACGGATGAGGATTTTCGCCTCAAGCCCG